>JAJRSY010000070.1 GCA_024278565.1 Bacteroidota bacterium | reverse complement strand
TGATCGCACTTGGCATCTGGAAAAACAAAAAATACCTGCGTATCGGTGCCATAGCACTTTTCGGCGGCACTTTGCTTAAACTGTTCCTCTATGATATCGCCTCTTTGAACACCATTGCAAAAACCATCGTTTTTGTATCGCTGGGCATACTCTTGCTGATTATTTCATTCTTATACAACAAGTACAAACATATTATAGCCGATGAACCTGAAAATTAATGTTCTTTTTTTCTTCGGATGCCTTTCTTGCTCAATTGCCGTAGCACAGTTAGCTACTTATGACCATAAAATGGAAGTATCGGGCATCACGGATCAATGGCACAAAATCGCCCTGACCGACCCAGTTTTTTCGAAAATAGGTGCTGACCTAAATGACATACGCATCTATGGTATCACAGCCAATGACACTATTGAGGTGCCGTACCTACTTCAAATAGCTTCTGAAAAAAGAACGCCCAAAGAGGTAGGCTTTAAGCTGTTGAATTCCGCATCAAACACAAAAGGTCATTATTTCACCTATAAAATTATGGCCTCTGAAGCCATAAATGAAATACAACTCGATTTCAATAAGGAGAACTTTGATTGGAACATACGTCTTGAGGGAAGCCAAGACCAGAAAGAATGGTTTACCATTTTGAAAGACTACCGTATACTGTCGATAAAAAATGACCAGACCGATTTTAGCTTCACCGACCTTAAATTTCTCGATTCAAAATACCGCTATTACAGGCTACTTGTAAAAAGTGATAAGAATCCAGAACTCAATACTGCCAAAATCGTTAGAAATGTAAAAAGCGGTGCCGAGTATAAAACCCATACCACAACATATATTGATGTCACGACCAAAAACAAAGAGACCTTAATCGACCTTGACCTAAAACAACGCCTGCCCTTAAGTTTTATAAAAATCAATGTGCAGAACGATTTTGATTATTACCGACCGTATTCCATTGCGTATGTTTCTGACAGTGTGCAGACAGAAAAAGGAATAAAGTACCAGTACACCGATTTAGGGTCGGGTATATTGAACTCCATCGAAAAAAATGGACTCCGATTCAACAGTGCCCTTGCGAAGGAAATAAGGATCAGCATTCAAAACTTCGACAACCAACCCTTGCAGATTGATGCTGTTGAGGCAAAAGGTTATGTTCATGAACTTGTGGCACGTTTCAGCGAGCCTGCCGATTACTATCTGGCATACGGTAAAACCAATGCCAAAAAACCCCAATACGACATTTCATATTCGGTTTCTAATATTCCTGAAAAACTTACCCTTCTTACCTTGGGCGACGAACAGGCCATTGCAAAAAAAAGAACGGCAACCATAGCCCCATTGTTCGAGAACAAAATATGGCTTTGGGCGATAATGGGTGTTGTTATTCTAGTTCTTGGTGGGTTTACCCTTAAAATGATGGCAAAAAAATAGATTTTGGGTTTAGTGGGTTTAAACCTTTAAATTTGCACATCTTATACCCGCTCTTGTGCAAGAACCCAAACAGACCCGAATCAACAAATACCTCAGCGAAGTAGGTTACTGTTCACGCCGTGCCGCAGATAAACTGATTGAACAGGGTCGGGTGACCATCAACGGAAAAGTTCCTGAAATGGGCACTAAAATCAGTGATGACGATAAGGTTGAGGTAGATGGGAAACCCATTTCCGGATCACAGGAAAAACCTGTTTACCTCGCTTTCAACAAACCAATAGGTATTGTTTGTACGACCGACACACAGGTCGAAAAAGATAATATCATCGACTTTATCAACTACCCAAAACGTATCTTTCCGATTGGCCGATTGGACAAACCCAGTGAGGGACTCATTTTTTTGACCAACGACGGCGATATTGTAAACAAGATCCTGCGCGCAAGAAACCACCACGAAAAAGAATATATTGTCACCATCGACAAACCGCTGACCCAAAAGTTCTTGCAACAAATGGCCAATGGGGTACCCATTTTAGATACCGTCACCCGCAAATGCACGGTAGGGGAAATCAACAAATACCAATTCAAAATTATACTGACCCAAGGGCTGAACCGACAAATTCGACGTATGTGTGAATATTTGGGGTACCGGGTAAAAAAATTAAAGCGCGTGCGTATTATGAACGTCGAACTAGACATTTCTGTCGGAAAATGGCGTGACTTGACCGCTAACGAGCTGAGTGAAATCTATCGACTGGTAGCAGCCTCTTCCAAAACCACGAAATGAACCCTTTCACTTTAACAAGGTGATTATTGAATATGTTCAGTTTTGGATCGGGTAAGAGCTATACCACACTTCCTTATGACAATTAGTCCTTAGATGAAAAACAGATGGTACATACCACTCTAATAATAGTCAAAATCTTAACACTCTACCTCGCTAAAAACCACTAACTTAGGGTGCAGAATCGTATCGATTTCCCAGCGGTCTTTTAAAATCAACATTATGAGACATAAAAAAACAGGTTTGCACAAAAAATCCCTGGCCACGGCTCTACTCATATTGCTATTGGTTGGGGTGACAGGCTC
>JAJRSY010000069.1 GCA_024278565.1 Bacteroidota bacterium | reverse complement strand
TAGATGTTTAATTTAGGCTCTATGCTGTTTGTAGTGGGTAAACCTGCCGCCGGCCTGCCGAACAGGCAGGTAAACCGGTAAGACTTCCTGAGGATAACGCAGAAAATAGAATTAATTAAATTACCCACTATATATTCACATAGAGCCTTAATTCAACTGTGTTAAAACATCTAAACTTTCCTGCCTGCCCGACTTTGTCATTCAGTCGGGTGTTATTCCTTTAATGCCTCGTGGGCCGGCAGGCAGGCTTGCCACGAAGTAGTTTACGCCTATGACAGCTTAACTATTTCTAAAGATGGTCTGTGTACGGTCTGGCCCCACGGAAACGATTTTAATGGGCACTTCGAGCTCCTTTTCCAGAAAATCAATATAGGTCATTAATGCCTTTGGTAGTTGGTCCACCTCACTCATTTTGGTAAGGTCTTCGTTCCACCCTTCCATTTCGGTGTAAATGGGGGTTATATTTTCCTTTTCTATGTTATACGGTAAATGTGAGATGGTTTCTCCCCTGTATTTATAGGCGGTACAGATTTTCAATTTTTTAAATCCACTTAAAACATCACCTTTCATCATATTCAGTTCGGTGACGCCATTTATTTGAACGGCATATTTTAAAGCTACTAGATCTAACCAGCCACATCTTCTGGACCGACCGGTGGTGGCGCCAAATTCATTGCCTACCCTGCCCATGGTCTCACCATCAGCATCAAAGAGCTCGGTGGGAAAAGAGCCACTGCCCACGCGGGTGGTATATGCTTTGAAAATACCTTTGACCTCACCGATTTGGCTGGGTGCTATACCCAATCCGGTACAGGCGCCAGCCGCTGTGGTATTTGATGATGTTACGTATGGGTAGGTGCCAAAATCAATATCAAGCAAGGAACCTTGGGCGCCTTCGGCCAATATTTTTTTTCCTTCTTTTTGTGCTTGATAGAGGTATTCCTCACTATCGATAAAGGTCAGTTCGATGAGCTCCTCAACCGCAGCAAAAAAATCATCTTCCAATTCTTTAAGGTCGTATTGAACATTTACATTGTAGAAACCGATCATTGACTCATGCTTATTGGCCAAGGACCGGTATTTTTTTTTCCAATCTTTCATTTCAAGATCACCAATGCGCATTCCGTTTCTACCGGTTTTATCCATATAGGTCGGACCAATACCTTTTAGGGTAGAACCAATTTTGGCTTTTCCTTTTGAAGCTTCTGAGGCAGCGTCTAACAAGCGGTGTGTTGGCAATATCAAATGTGCCTTTCTTGAAATCAGTAAAATCGATTTGATATCGAGCTTGAATTTTTTCAGGGCATCCAGCTCTTTTTTGAAGATGACCGGGTCGATGACAACACCATTGCCAACAATGTTCATGACATTTTTATGAAAGATACCTGACGGAATGGTATGTAAAACGTGTTTTATACCATCAAATTCCAAGGTGTGCCCTGCATTTGGCCCCCCTTGAAATCGTGCTATTATATCATAATTTTTGGTAAGTACATCAACGATTTTGCCTTTTCCCTCATCGCCCCATTGCAGGCCTAACAATAAATCTACTGCCATTGGTACTATTGGTTAGTTGTTTTTTTTTTATTCGTGTTTTTGGTGCCGTAAAAATAAAGTGAATGTGAACTAATCGTAATATCAAACACCTCTTCTATGGTCTTTTTTATTGACTGTATTCTCGGGTCACAAAATTCTACAACTTCACCTGTATCTGTCATGATCACATGGTCGTGTTGGTGATCAAAAAATGATTTCTCATATTGTGCCTGGTTCTTGCCAAATTGGTGCTTTCGAACCAATTTGCAGTTGAGTAAGAGTTCTATGGTATTGTACAGGGTGGCTCGGCTTACCCTATAGTTTTTATTTTTCATGTCGATATAGAGCGATTCTATGTCAAAATGTTCATCACTTTCGTAAATTTCAAGAAGTATAGCGTAGCGCTCGGGTGTTTTTCTATGCCCGTTTTCCTCCAAAAAGGTGGTAAAAACGTTTTTTACGATTTCTTGATTTTTGTTTGATACCATAGCCGAGCTGTCCTCTTTGAGAGTACAAATGTACAGTTAAATTCTATTAGTTGACTATGGTTTTATCAACAGTGAATTAACAACTATGAAGGATCAATAGTAGTGGGTTATTATTGTCCGTCAAAATTTGTTATACGGGTTTGGTGGCCGATTTTCACTCAAAAATGTTTGATTCGGTTTCTAGATCCTTGAAACCTTGTCGATGCCGTTAATCTGTTTTAAATTTAAAATCAATTTTTTAAGTATGGTCTTGTTTTTTACTACAACTGTGATGGCACCGGTAAATGTACCTCCATCGGTATTAAAATTCAAATTACGCATATTAACGTTCATATTGCCCGATATCATTTCTGTAATCTCACTAATAAGTCCCATGTTGTCAATTCCAGTAAGTTTTATTTCAGATTTAAACTCTTGTTGCGAAGAGTCGATCCACTTTGCACTTATAATACGGTAGGCATAGTTCGATTGTAAAGAGATTGCATTTGGGCAATTTTTATTGTGCACCTTAATTCCTTCGTTCACACTTACAAAACCAAATACGGGGTCACCGGGTATGGGATTACAGCATTGTGATAGTTTATAGTTGAGCTTGTCTTCCTCCTTACCAAATACCAATTCATCGTACTTAGAGGTAATCTCATCTTTGTCCACATTGTCAGGAGCTGGCTTTCTGCGAATCTTGTTCTTGAAAAAGCTGATAAATGCATTACTGTACGATGAGGCAAAATCTTTGATGGCCTCATTGCTGATTGCCCCGATACCCACTCTATAAAAGAGATCAAGACTGGTCTTAAGCTTAAAGTATACCACCATTTTGTTGATGGTATCTTCGTTAAGTTTTATTTTTTGTGATTTTAGTTTTCTACGCAGTATCTCTTTTCCGTCGAGGGCGGCAGATTTCTTTTCTTCCTTTAAAGCCGATTTTATTTTGGCCCTAGCCCTGGCGGTGGTTGCATAATCAAGCCAATTTTGATTGGGCCTCGCTTGCTCAGATGTGATAACCTCTAATCGATCGCCATTATTCAGGGTTGTATTTAAAGGTACCAGTTTGCCATTAACTTTTGCCCCTCGGGTATGAAGGCCTACTTCAGTATGTATGCTGAAGGCAAAATCTAAGGGAGTTGCGCCCTTGGGCAACGATTTTAGTTCTCCTTGCGGGGTAAAAACGAAAATTTCTTTGGAGTAGAGGTTCAATTTAAATTCCTCTACAAAATCAACGGCATTGGTATTGGGGTTTTCCAATGCCTCTTGTAATCGGTTGAGCCAGAGGTCTATACCCAACTCTTTTTGATCGCCATGTTTGTATTTAAAATGGGCGGCATATCCTTTTTCGGCAATCTCGTTCATACGCTCACTTCGTATCTGTACTTCTACCCATCGGCCTTTCGGTCCCATGACCGTAATGTGCAGGGCCTCATAATCCGTAGATTTGGGAGAGGAGATCCAATCTCGGAGCCTTACCGGGTTTGGGGTGAAATGATCGGTTACTATAGAATATATTTTCCAAGCTAAAAACTTTTCGTTCTGCCTATCTGACTTGTAAATAATTCGAATGGCGAACTTGTCATAAATTTCATCGAAGGCCACATTTTGTACCTGCATTTTTTTTCGCATCGAAAAAATGGACTTCATACGCCCCTTGATCGAATAATTCAAACCTTCCTTTTTGAGCGAGGTGTCAATGATTTTTGAAAAGGTTTTTATATAGGCTTCTTGATCTTCTTTTGACCCCGCTATTTTTTCACGTATGTCATTGTAAACATTTGGCTCGGTGTATTTAAGACTTAGATCTTCAAGTTCGGTCTTGATATTGTAGAGCCCGATCCTATGTGCTAAGGGCGCATAAATATATAGGGTTTCAGATGCCATTTGCACTTGTTTGTGCTCTGGCATGGCATCCATCGTGAGCATATTATGGTAGCGATCCGCAATTTTGATGATGATTACCCTAATGTCATCATGTAGTGTGAGCAGCATTTTTCTAAAATTCTCTGCCTGATGCGAGGAACTCATATCCTTTTTTAAATGGGCGATCTTTGTAAGCCCATCAACAATACGGGCAACGGCTTCGCCAAACATTCGTTCGATATCATCTAAGGTATATTCAGAATCTTCAACAACATCATGGAGTAGGGCAGAAGCGATTGAGATGGCATCGAGCCCAATTTCGGAAGCTACTATTTTGGCCACGGCTATCGGGTGAAAGATATAGGCCTCACCAGATTTTCTACGTTGGTTTTTATGCGCATCGACGGCTATTTCAAAAGCAGAGCGTATCAAGGTTTTATCGTCATCAGACAAATCTTGATAACTAATGCGCAGCAGTTCTTTGTATTGCCGGGCAATTTCTTTGTTTTCTTTTTCAATAGTGATTTCGGTCATCGTAAATTAAAAATACATCAATCTTGTAGATTATACAACAAAAACTGTTCGAGGAGGTTTATTGTCGCCAATGGACAAAGAAGCCGTTCAAAAAGAAACTTCAGGGATATTCACTGTTAAGAGTTAATATTTTTAGAGCCTCGACCTAAATGAAAATCGTCTAACTGTTGCCAAGACCACGCTGGCGAACCGCCTCAAAGATAAGAATTGCGGCCGATACCGAAACATTCATTGAATCAATCTCACCTTGCATGGGTATGATGATGTTTTGGGAGGAGTTGCTCAACCACGCTTCCGTCAGTCCCGTTGATTCGGTGCCGACGACAATGGCCGCTGATTTTATAAAGTTTACCTTGGTGTA
>JAJRSY010000068.1 GCA_024278565.1 Bacteroidota bacterium | reverse complement strand
TTTCATTTTTAGCATTCCACTAGCTCTATCGTTTATAGTAAGTATGGCTTGGTTATGGTTTTTTCCAATGATTAAATCCACTTCTAAATCTCCAAATCTAGTTCGTTTTTCTACAATCGGGGGTCTTTTATCAATGCTTATCCTTCCTTTAATAATGCCTCTGGAATCTTTGTAAGCACCTCTTTTGCGATATTTCCTGCCTTTTCTTCTTAGGTGTTCACAAAGGAATCCTTTGGCCTTTTTATCGGCCCATATATGTTGGTATATTCGTTCGTGCGATACGCAAAGCACTTGATTCTTTTTACTGATTCCCACAATCTGCTCTGGGCTATAATCTTGATTGATAAGTTCTTCCACGTAGGCTTTTATCTGCGGTGTAAACCGTATATGTTTTGGTTTTTATTTCTGCCGTTTGGCATATTTTCTATTTGCCAAATCATCTCGATATACTCCGCTTCCCTGGTCTTTGTTTCGATTGATTTCTCTACTGATAACCGATGTGTGCTTTCCTATTGTAGCAGCTATTTCAACCTGCTTTTTTCCTTGTTTTAACATAGCGGAAATAGTGTACCTTTGCGCTGTAGTAATATGTGCCATTTACAACTTTAATTTTAGCGATTTAAGGAGGTAAAGTTATAGTTACTACACTTAAATCTAAAAGTTGCATTTGTTAGTTGAATTTAAGAATTTATTTATGCCTCATTTTAAAATTAAATTGGTATTATTAATAAAAACCGTAACTAACCAGTGTTAGGAGAAAAGTTAAAATATTGAAAATCAACATGCCGTTGAATTTAAACGCAAAGTTCGCCAACCTGCCTGCCGGCAGGGATTTACGCAAAGTTCGCAAAGTCATATTATATTGGTTTTAAATACTTTGCGAACCTTACAATTTTTTCTTGCGCTCCTTGCGTTTAGATTTTCGTTCCGGTACTCAAGAGGTCGGCTCTAAAACTTGATACTGATTAGTTACTAAAAATCGAACATTATGTCAAAAATAGCTCCCTTTGGTTTGAAAAAATTATTTTTCTGTCTTTTTTTTCTCTTCGGAAGCCTTTATTGTTTCGCACAAAATCAACCATCAAAGAGTGAATTTTGGAACAAGGTACGCTTTGGTGGGGGTATCGGTCTTGGCTTTACCAATGGTGGGTTCAATGGATCTATTGCGCCAAGTGCCATCTACCAGTTCAATGATCAATTTGCTGCCGGTCTCGGCGTGAATGTTAATTACGCTAAATTCAACGCATCAAAATTCTTGGCCTATGGTGTAAACGCCATGACCTTTTACAACCCTGTTCAACAACTTCAGCTTTCGGCAGAATTTGAACAATTGCGGGTCAACCGTTCTCTGGAAACCATTGCGGGCACTTTGGAGGACGATTATTGGGCACCGGCCTTATTTTTGGGTATTGGCTACACCAGTCAGTTCGCCACGGTGGGCATTCGTTATGATGTGCTGTACGATTCAGGACGGAGTGTTTACGCCAATGCCTGGATGCCCTTCGTGCGGGTTTATTTTTAAAAAACAACAGGTTGGTTTATAAGATGACCTAATAACTTACTTTCCTATTTTTCTAATTGTGGGCGAGGAGGTATACCACAATAAAAAACCACTTAAAACGGTAATCAGCCCCAAAAGCGAGAACACCCTTAAGACAATGGTGTTAAAATCATCACGGCTCTCATAGTCCATCGTATGGGTCATCCATAAAAAATCGAACCACCGCCAACTGCGGTGTCTTACTGTTTGAAACTTTCCGTCGCTTATGCTTATATAAGCCTTTAACGTTTCATCATGCTCATAAGTAATCACGTAGGCAGGCAACAATCTCTCTCGATATTCATGGTGCTTGCCGACCTCATTGACCTTCTCAATAGACCCCACTTTCAAATCTGGCGCCATACGGATCTCGGCTATGGCCAGTGCTTCCTCTTTTGTAATGTTGTTTTTGGGCCTACCGTCGATCGCACTGAACAATTGGGTTTTATTGATCCAGTAGTAAGGTTGGCCGTTGATGTCCCTTATTTCAATTTCACGAATACCTTTGGGAGTGTTCAATTGGGAAGGACTCATTAAATTGTTGAACGCTTTGGGCTGGTATTCCATATTTTTGAACTGGTCGCCATGAATGTCGTCGATGTCGGTCCAACTAAAATACAGACCACTAATTGTCCAAAACAAGAATTGAATTCCTATAAAGATTCCTAAATATCGATGAATTTTTCTGATTTTTTGTGCTGTATGCCTGTTTACCATAAACCACTAATTTACTTTAATAGGAAAACTTACTGCAACTTTCTCCCAAGCAAGAGAAATTGTTCCTTCAGTTTCACTAGTTTCATTTACCTTATACTCCAAATGTTCCTTGATTTTTTCTGAAATAATCGGAGTAACCGTAAACTTTAATACATCTTCTTTTGTATTGTAATCATCTTTTCCGTGTTGATCCCAATTCGTGTTAAAGATTATGGTCCATCGGTCTTTTGACGGAATTGTAAAAAAGCCATACTTACCCGCTTTGAGTGTTTTACCATCAATGGTCAGATCTTTATTGGTTTCAAGCCAAGTTGCCATATGGGCTCCTGCCTGCCACACCGTATCATAAGGAAGTAAACCTCCGAAAATGATTCGGTTTCTCACGCCCGGAGAAGAATAATCTATATGAATATGAGCATCTCCGATCATGGCCATTGTTGAAGTATGTGGGCTCAATTCTTTTTTCTTTGTTTCTGCTTTGGTTTCCGTCCTTACATTCTCTTTGTGTTCAACTTGCTCGTTGGTGTTTTCGGAAGATGGTTTGTTCTGATTATTTTTACAGTTTATTAACAAAATAACTGAAAATGAGAATACGATTAATTTTTTCATGCGTCTTTCTTTAGAGGTGCCCTTAAATTTAGCGACTTTGTTTATATCAATGAGAAGAATTTCTAATTATTTGTCGACAATTCTGATACCAATCTACTTTCATCACATTTAAAGGCCATAAAATCTTCTGAGGTCTTATCTTTAATTAGCCATTCTTTTTGGCTATATTCTATAATATGACTTAAACAACACCTATCTTTAGAAAAAACAAGACGATGATACCGGAAGATTTTTCAGAATACTTTGAAGGCCTCGACGAACAGGGTCGCCAGGCCATTATCGACGAACTGCTCTCGATG
>JAJRSY010000067.1 GCA_024278565.1 Bacteroidota bacterium | reverse complement strand
TAACATTCGGAAACATTATGGTGCCAATGCCAAGTGCCTTCCGTAATTTTGACCATACCCAAAAATACGGTTTTCGTGCTGCGCACGAAGGCAATTCAGCCCTGCGCCAAGAGCGCAGGGTGTTCTTGCCAATCTTATAAACTGCTGGTAGCGCATCAGGGTAAAAATTGAATTTTCCCGCAAACTATAAAAACGGTCTTTTTGTGATGGACTGGAGTTTCGGAACCATTTATACTCATGACCTCAAACCTAAAGAAAGCAGTTATTCAGCTGAAAGGGAAGAGTTTTTATCAGGTACTCCCCTACCCCTTACCGATATGGTAGCAGGCACTGATGGCAACCTGTACTTTACAACTGGGGGGCGTAGAATAGATTCTCATCTATTTCGCCTTCGTTATATAGGAACAGATAGGGCATCCGCAGAAAACACCTCTAACCAAGTATCGGAAAATCTTCGGAAGTTGAGGCGCGATATTGAAAAATACCATACTCAAATTTTAACAAATGCAATTCCCCTAGCATGGAAAAACCTGAACCATTCAGACCGGTTCATTCGCTACGCATCACGAATTGCCCTAGAGCACCAACCCGTGAAACAATGGCAAAATCTATTTTTTGAGGAAACTGATCCCGAAAAAATAGTAGAAGCGAGCATTGGCTTGGCAAGACAGGGCGACAAAAGCTTACAATCACAAATAGTAAACAAACTGAACCGCCTACCTTTTGAAAAACTATCGACACACCAACAAATAGATATGCTAAGAAGCTACCAATTGCTATTTATCAGAATGGGTACGCCAAATGTGACTGACAGGCAAACTACAGCCAAAAGATTGAAGGCCTATTTTCCGCACACGAACAATGCAATAAACGGTGAACTCGGCCTATTGTTGTTGTATTTGAAAGCTGATGGTATAACCGAAGGTTTAGTATTACTGTTTGATAAGCATACTAAAGAAAAAACTAGAGGCAACAGTAAGTTTCTACCTGAAGAAACTACCTTGCGCAGTGAAGAATATGGTCCAATAATTAGAGATATAATTTCCAAAATACCTCCAAGCGAAGCCATATATTACGGCGTACTACTTAGTCATGCAGAATCGGGATGGACCAAAAACACCCGCAAAAAATATTTTCAATGGTTTTATGATGTTCTGAGCGCAAAAGGAGGGCTTAGCTTTAAACCGGGTATGGAAAACATTTGTCTTGCGGCAATGAAACACGTACCTGAAAAAGAAAAAGACTATTATCAAGAATTTTCAGGGGTATACTCACTCTCTTTGGCCATTGCCGACCTACCTCAACCGATAGGACCAGGTAGAGCCAATACAACAGTAACGATTTTAGTGATATAATCTGGGCGGAGGATCCTCCTAGGTTACAAAAACTTCGCAAGGGGCAATCGCACCTATAAGGCCGGTATGTGTGTTTTATGCCACAGAATGCGTGGGGTGAAGGTGGTGCGGTAGGTACAGATCTAACACAGGTCGCCGACAAGTTTAGCAAAAGTGACCTTTTGTTCACAATCTACAGCCCCAACGATGAAATATCGGATCAATATGCCAACACCTTATTTCATATGAACAATGGCACTAAGTTAGCTGGTCGTATCAAAAATGAAACAGAAGATACGGTTACACTCATGCCCAACCCATTTAACCCGAATTATTCACGGATATTCTATTCCAAAGCCAAACTGCCTGCTATAATTGAAAATGCTCGAAATTTATTCAGCTCGAAATCGAGTTACAATTCCTTCACTAAAAAACCTCTGTGCTTTCCAATTCTACCGTGCCTGCCGGCAGGCAGGTTGATATTTTGACTTTTCATAACGAAAACCCGTGAATAGTGCGGGTTAATGAGACCTTTACGGTAGACTTGGCAAAATTAGACATTACAAAAAGAGAGCTATCACCCTTATCATCTATGCCCTCAGGTCTTTTAAACCGGTTGAACATTGATGAGGCCAAAGACCTTTTTACTTATTTGTTAGCCGGTGGTGATGCAAACCACGCTCTTTATACCGAAACCAAAAGCAATTGACCCATACTGCTCTATGACTAATATTGCGCTAACAGGTATTCGATCAGATCTGTAGTGGTTACGATTCCGACCAGTTTTTCATTCTCAACCACCGGTAGGGCATGAAATTCTTTTGATGCCAAAATTTCGGCCACTTCCTTGATAGTGGTATCGGGAGAGACGTACTCTATTTTTTTTGCCATTACTTGTTGAATACTGAACATATTGTAAACAATGGTCTCTATATTCTCCTCATCCTCATAGGCGCCATCCGCAAAACTAATTCGAAGTAAATCTGTCAAACTCAACATTCCTATAATATTATCTCCTTTTACCACGGGAATATGGCGAATGCTGTTTTCTTTGAATAATTGCTCTGCCTTATCCAATCCATCGGTTACATTCAATGAAATAAGGTTGGTGGTCATAATCGTCGATACCGGAATTCTTTGTCGTACGCTCATATTTTGCATTTTTAGATTATCATATAAAGTTCCATTTTATCAATCACTAAAAGAATGACAATTGTCATATTGGCTATTAGTCAATAACCACGGGGCATGAAAAAAGAAAATACCCCCAAGAGTTTAAAAACTAAAAAACAGCTGGAAACAAAGGAATTAGGCACATCGACTTTTCCAATTATTAACTAGCTTTGCCAATGCCAGTAATACAGATTTTGAAGAAAACCAACGCTTTTTAATATGGAAAAACTAGATATTGCCATCATCGGAGGAGGACCAATCGGAATCGCTTGTGGGCTTGAAGCCAAGAAAAAAGGATTGGGTTATATCATTATCGAAAAAGGGCCGATCGTTAACTCACTTTTCAACTACCCTGTGAACATGCGGTTTTTCTCCTCTTCAGAAAGGCTCGAAATTGATGATGTACCTTTTATAAGTAAAGAAGCCAAGCCAAAACGCGACGAGGCATTGGAATATTACCGTAGGATCGTTACCAACAACCAATTGAATATTCAGCTTTTTGAAAAAGTAATTGCTATTAACAAATTTGACAAAGAATTTACCGTTGTTTCCGACAAGAACACCTATTCCTCTTCTAATGTGATTATTGCCACAGGGTTTTATGACCTGCCCAATCTTCTAAATGTACCTGGTGAAAATCTGCCCAAGGTTTCTCATTATTATAAAGATCCCCACTATTTTGCCAAGCAGAAACTTATTGTTGCCGGTGCCAGCAACTCGGCCGTTGATGCTGCATTGGAGAGCTATAGAAAAGGAGCCGAGGTAACCATGGTTGTTCGTGAGCCTGAAATTGGTCAGCGGGTCAAGTATTGGGTACGCCCTGACATTATCAACCGCATCGAAGAAGGTAGTATCAAGGCATATTTCACATCAAAGGTAAAAGAAATACAAGAAGATAAGGTTATTATAGATACTCCTGAGGGCATTGTACACTTGAAAAATGATTTTGTTCTCGCCCTGACAGGTTATAGACCCAATTTTGATTTTCTGACCAAAACAGGTATTAATTTGTCAAACGACGAGAAAAGACTGCCTGAATACGACTCCAAAACCATGGAGACCAATGTGAGCGGACTCTACTTAGCGGGAGTTATCTGTGGGGGTATGGAAACCCACAAATGGTTTATTGAGAATTCACGGATCCATGCCAAAATTATCATGACATCTATCTTAGACAAAAGAAGCATTTGAGAACATTCATGATTTTCACTAAAGATCATCTTATCACAAAAGAAGGCTCAACCATAAATATCGGGTCGCTAATTGCCTCTTTATAAGCAGCAAGGGATTCGGGCGAAGAATCAATCCGTAAGTTTGTTTCATCAAAATTTTCATGCCAATAGCTTATTGCTTTTACTTGGGGATAATAATCACCCCCTGGCAGAATTGATTTTATCGCATCGCCAATCCATAATGGTTTGTTGAATTTAGGGTAATCTATAATTCCCCATTCTAAAACGGCGATGGGTTTTCCTTCGGGCGAAATACCTTTGATCTCGTTCCATGAGTCATTTAAAATACCTTCAAAAGACTGTACATCCTCATCGGGCAATTGAGCTCCGTACACACTAATACCGATCCAATCAATATATTCGTCACCAGGGTAGTATCCCTTCATCGTATTCCAGTCTTCAACAGGATAGCTATTGGCATTAATATGGTAGAACCAAGTAATGTTCTTTACTCCTTGTTCATTACAAATAGTAATGATATGCCTGTAAACGTCCCTAAATTTTTCCATACCATCAAATAGATCGGGATCTCCATAATCGGTAGAATCCGCACCGTTCCATTTTGCATTCCATGGAAACCATTCGCCATTCACTTCTGTACCAAATTCAACCAGTAGCGGTTTTTCAAATGCTTTGGCATCACGTGCCCATTGTTCAAGATCAGCATCGAATTGACCCGATAGAAAGGCATCCATCGTATAAACCGAATCAGGTCCTCCTTCCTCAAAATTAGAACGCGGCATCATTCGAATAAATGGTACTACACCTTGCTCATTGATTATTTCCACATCATTTTCAGGAAATTTTATGCCTCCTTTTTCGGCTGTCCAATTATTCGAAAAATAGACCCAGGTACTATTTTTGCCGGCAAGAGCCTCGTATTCATCAATTCTACTCTTAGTAACAATATCTTCAGCACCCCCAAAATCAGGATAAGCGGCATGGTAAATTCTATTATCGGCAGGTACTGTCAATTTCACACTTTTTGTGATATCAACGACAGATTTTGGATTATCATCAGCCAATGTACCACAACCGATAACAAGTACTGTTAGAAAACTGAAAACGGGTATATAATACAATAAGTCGTCAATACTTCTCATAATCTTTTCATTTTTTGTTCTTATCTAGGAGTACGACAGGTTTTACGTTCATTAATAGCTCCTATTCTACTTCAGTTACTTTTGCACCATGGGCAAAGCTACCTGCTTCATACCCCTTTTGTTTTGTATAAGTACCTATAAACAATTGTATTGGGATTATACTCTGAATCGAAAATAAAAATTCATCTTCCTCTTCAATAGATACGGTCAAAATGTTATGATGGGCTATCTTGGTTTCAACATTGGTTATTAAAACCACCTTACCCCCAAAACGGGCAATATCCTCAGCCATTTTCAAACTTTGGTTCAGTGTTTTCCCTTTTGCTGCAAATAAGATAGATTTAGGGCTTGTTACAAAATAACCTATACATTTTGTCTTGTTATTTTGCGCCGCTCCCACGCCAGCTGGTATCCACGCCCCGTCTCGCCCAAAGCTCTCGCTTTGTCGTACTAAAAATGCCCTCGGGGCATTTTCTTTACGTTCCGCCCTGTTAAAAGGTCTCGTTTTAGCTATGGCTATCCCTTTGCCACCGCTCCACCTCGCCCATAGCTTTCGCTATGTCGTGCCTTGCTATTGCACAAAACCGTGCCTGCCATGCCGTTCGGCAGGTAAACCTGCCGTTCGGCAGGTAAACCGGCAGGCAGGTAACGTCGCCAATTCTGTACACTTTATTTTGTAACAAGCCCTTAAGCCCTTTCTGAACCATTTCCATATGGCCATGCCTAAACTCGCCACCTAAAATACCAAAGGCGGGTATTTTTGTTGCTTCCTTAAACATTAATCCACTTTGATGTGCTGTTGAAATACACGGTTCCCTAGCAATAATCGATAAAGCGGGTAATTCTTCTAAAAAGCCTATTGTTTTATCAACCCATGAATGATAATCCGTAAGGTTGGTCTTGAAATTTTCGATTAATTTATGGATGGCATTTACCTTGTTGTTTTGTAAAAACTCTCTCGGAATAAATTTAAAATTCTTCACTTTGAAAATTAAGAAGCAATGCAACCAAGAGAATGCACAAAAACACAACCCCTGTTTTAAGGGATGCACAATTCACTATAAAAGGGATACGCAAGCCTTTCAAAAAATCGCACCTTCGTCCAATAATGTTTAAAAAGAATAGTTAGCTTAGTAGTGAACCCATTTTAATTCTCAATCGTTCAATTTACGATGTGCACCCTTATTTTGGGTGATAGGACCATTTGAACTTACCGAGATAAAGTTATTTGGCCGTGGAATCATTCCTGGTGTAAACGATGTAAAAAAATAGTCTTGAAAACACTAGCTTGGTTTAAAGCCGTTTCAATGTTACAATTGAAGCTACATGCCCTAGTTCTGTTCTCAACAGTTTCTATAGCCGCTGCACAAGACCAAACCAATGACCCATCGCAAGAGTCCCAAAGCAATACCATAAACTTTTCGACCATTGCGAACACCAAACAGAAATCATTGCAACCATACTATGAGGCTTTAAAAACAGCAACTTACGGTAGACAACGTTTTTCTATTTTTGAACAATTGGCCGAACATCACATTAATATGGGTGCTTCTGATTCCGTAATCCATTATGGAAATCTATATGTAACGGAATTAAAAAGATGGGACAAGGCCAAAGAACACAAAAGAATATATTTTACAAAAGCCTATTTTATTCTAGGCCTAGGTAGCAAACTCAACGGTTTGTTCGACAACGCCATCAAATGGCATATTAAGGGAATCACCGAAGCCGAAGTTGCAAAAAACACCGAATACCAATACAAACACGAAATAGGGCTTTCCAATATATACAACCTAAAGGGCAATTACCCAAAGGCAATAGACATACTCGAAAAAGCCATTATCGATTATGAACAAGAATGGCCAGAACATACCCCAGAGGCACTTGTTTATTTAGGGGATTCACATTTTAGGACAAATAAACCCTCGAAGGCGAAAAGCCTCTTCAAGAAAGCATTAAAAGGAAGTGAAGAATTTAGCAACCTAAAAAGACAGCTTTTCATCAAATTAAAACTCGGAATGATAGCCGAACAGGAAAACAGGTTCGATGACGCATATACACTTTATGAACAGGCCAAAGAAGCAGCAATAAGTAACGGCTACAACACCATTTATTTCGAGGGAACAATACTTTTGGGAAAATTACTTTTCAGACAGAAAGAGTACGACTCGGCCATGATGGCGCTTTCAATAGCCTACGTCAACGCCATAGATCGAGAGAACCTAGAATACCAAAGAGAAATATTGAACCTTCATCGCAAAATATTCGCAGAACGGGAAGATTATGAAAATGCCTATGCAGTCATGACGCAGTTACTATATGTTAACTCAGCTATAAATAGACAACAGCAACAAAAGATCATCAAAGAGCTTGAAATACAATATGAGACCTTAGAGAAAGAAAAAGAGATTTCATCACTAGAAGAAAACCAGCTGATAAAAGAGGGAGAGATCAAAAGGCAAAAAACAATAAAAAACGCCTTTCTCATTGGGTTTTTAATCATCTTGATCCCAATAATCGCCCTATTGTTCGTGTACTATCAAAAAATACAAGCCCAGAGCCAGTTGACTAAAAAACAAGAAGAAATCAATCAACAAAAAGTGACCACATTAAAACAAGAACAAGAACTAAACCTTATTAAGGCAGCCTTAGAAGGGCAAGATGAGGAACGCAAACGAATCGCACAAGAACTGCACGATAGCATTGGGGGAAACCTAGCGGGCATAAAACTGCAACTGGCCAGTATAGGTGCCGGTTCTGAAAAACTAAAGACCATAACCCGTCAATTAGACGAAACCTATCAACTTGTACGAGATATTTCACATACGCTGATTCCTGAAAAATTCAAACAACATGCCTTTACCGAATTGATCCAAGAGTATATAAATTCGATTTCCAACGCTGGAGAACTGACAATTGGGTTTCATCCGCACCCTAAAGAATCGGTCAATGCCATCGATGAAAAGATTCAGATCGAACTCTTTAAGATCATTCAAGAATTGATGACCAATACCTTAAAGCATGCAGCTGCCGATCAGGTAGACATTCATTTGGGCTTGATCGACAATGAACTCTCTTTACTGTTCGAGGATGATGGAAAAGGGTTTGTGACGTCGAACTTAACGAATGGTATCGGATTCGATAACATTAAAAGTAGAGTGGATGCATTGAAAGGCAACTTTCATATTGATTCTTCTAAGAATAGAGGAACGGTAATAGCTGTAGAAGTACCCATAAAAAAAGACAAAGCACTATGATCTATTTGTTTCTGGTCTTGGTTCTAGCAGTTCAATGGGGCATCTACCTATTTTTAGATAGAATTCAATTTCCATTTCGTAAGTGGGTAGTATTAATCGCTCTTTTAATAGGGCATCTTTTTATTTTCCCCAGACTTTTTTATCTTGACTACGATTCCAATGGTATGAACTGCGGAATGCCTATTTTAGGAATACATTTAATTTTCTACATATTTGGTATACCCATGACACTTCTTGTTCATCTGATCTATTATCTAATTGCCAAAAAACGACTAAAACAAAACCTATGACATACAATCTTATCATTGCGGACGACCACAAAATGTTTATAGACGGACTGTTGAGCATCTTAAAGGAGGCCCCCGAATTCTCTGTTGCCCTAACGGCAAAAAACGGGGCTCAGGTCGTAAAATATTTGGACATCAATGGGGCAGATGGCCTGCATTTGTTGATTACTGATCTTACCATGCCCGAAATGGGTGGCATTGAACTGAACAAAATAATTAAGGAAAAATACCCCACCTTAAAGACCTTGGTGGTAAGTATGCATATCGATGGTGGCATGATCGATACATTGATCCGCAACAATGTTGATGGCTACGTACCCAAAAATGCAGAGAAAGATGAACTACTTACTGCTGTACGAACAATTATAGGTGGCGAAAAATATTTTTCAACTGAAATAAAACGAGCCTATACCGATGCAATGTTCGAAAACAAAAAGAATGAGGAAGTTTCGCTTACCGATCGTGAAACAGAGGTCTTGAAATTGATTGCCGAAGAGAACACCACACAAGAAATCGCCGATAAGCTGTTTCTCAGCAAACACACCATTGAGAGCTACCGTAAAAACCTTATCTCGAAACTACAGGTCAAAAATTTGGCCGGGCTCACCAAACATGCTATTAAGATAGGGCTTCTTGACACATAAACTACACATTACCAATACTATTCCTCTAGGGGTGAACCTACTTCGTGTTGTCACGAATTCTGCGCCCTTCCTTGTCATTCTGAACGAAGTGAGGAATCCTTTGAGAGCACCATTACCACCCTTCACCCGTCTTTTAAGGCACAGTGTTTTTACCTATCAGATGCTGGCCTTTCCAATTCCACAACACAAATAGAACAACAATTCGTTTGGATTCCTCGTGGAATGGCAAAAAACAGGTCTTGAAAAATCAAGACCTATTTGTGACCGCGAAGGGATTCAAACCCCAAACCCTCAGAGCCGAAACCTGCCGGCAGGCAGGCAGGTCTGATGCACCTTTACAGTATGAACGATTATGAATTCAACTTTTTATCTAAAAACTCTCGACCAACACCTGATTTAAGATACTTCTCTCGGGCTCGTGCCGCTTCAGATGTAATGAAAACCTCATGATAAACAAGTTTCCAAGGTAAAAAACCTTTGGTCGAGCGGTTCTTACCAGAATTGTGCTGGTCGATACGTTTTTCCAAATTATTGGTCATACCCTTATAGAGCCTTCCATCGACCTCACTCTTTATCACATATACATTGTACATAGCCTCAAAATCAAAAAAGGCCTTGGAAAACCAAGACCTTTAAAGTGACCGCGAAGGGATTCAAACCCCCAACCCTCAGAGCCGAAATCTGATGCGCTATTCAGTTGCGCCACGCGGCCTTTTATTAATTGTTCAAGTTCATTTCAAAATCTCATCAGCCTTGCCGAAACCTGCCTGCCGGCAGGCAGGTCTGATGCGCTATTCAGTTGCGCCACGCGGCCTT
>JAJRSY010000066.1 GCA_024278565.1 Bacteroidota bacterium | reverse complement strand
ACATGGTTGGCGGCTATTTCTATTCCCCTCACAAAAAACTTTTCAGCATCAAGAAAAATATAAGAGGCCGTACTGCCCACACTTTCTGCCAAGGCCACCATCGCACCCCCATGCAACACCCCGTCAGGTTGGTGTACTTTAGGGCTGACAGGCATTTTGCCTATCAGAAAATCTTCCCCTACATCAATATATTCTATTTTCAAAGTCTCCATCAAAGTGTTTTTAGAAGATGCGTTACAGACCTCAAGAATTTTATCTTTGTATTCGTTCATGTTTTTTTTGTAAAATTACGCATTCCGTTTGCAACAAAAGGCGTTACTTTATATTAGATTTAAAACTATGTTCAAACAAAAAAAACAGACCAACTATATCACAACAAATTCATACGAAACCTTAAATACCTTGTCGAAAAGGACTAAAAATATTTGGATCGTACTGCATGGCATTGGGTATTTGAGTAAGTATTTTTTAAATTATTTTGATGAGCTTCCTGCTGTCGAAAACTATATCATTGCCCCACAGGCTCCTTCTAAATATTATTTAAAAAATGAATACCGCCATGTGGGCGCAAGTTGGCTGACCAAAGAAAATACAGTTATGGAGACCAAAAACGTGCTCGCTTATCTAGATGCCGTTTTGGCCGCTGAACAACTTCCTGCCCATTGCAATCTTATTGTTTTTGGTTTTTCGCAAGGTGTATCTATCGCAACAAGATGGGTAGTGCACAGGCAATTGAAATGCACCCAATTGGTTTTGTATGCAGGGGGAATACCCAATGAACTAACCACAACCGATTTCGATTTTTTACAAAAAACAACACAAAAGTAACGGTTTTAGTAGGTGACAAAGACGAATACCTCACTAAGGAAATACTAAAAAAGGAAACCTTAAAAATAAAATCGCTCTTCAGCAATAGGGCTGAACAGTTAATTTTCAAAGGAGGTCATGAAGTGAAAAAAGACCTACTAAACGAACTAATCCAATGAGGAGCGATATTGTTCTAGAAAATGGCTTGGTACAACTGACATCCTTAAAGCAAGCCCACAGCTTAGAGCTTTGGCCCGTGGCCCAACAGGTAGATCTATATCGCTATGGCAGCACCGATGTCTCTACGAAAGACAAGCTAAGCACATACGTTAAAAATGCTTTGGATGAGGCAAGGGCAGAAAAATCGATTCCGTTTGCCATATACAACAATAAGACCTCTGAATGTGTGGGATGCACCCGTTTTGGCAATATAGATTCCAAAAACAAAGTGCTACATATTGGTTGGACGTGGATCTCGCCTAACATGCAGGGCACGGGCTTTAACCATCAAATGAAGTTTTTGATGCTCAGCTACGCTTTTGAAACAATGGGAATTGAAAAAGTCGGGTTTCGAATTGATGAAAGAAATATCAGATCGCGAAAAGCGGCGGAAAAATTAGGGGCTACCTTAGAAGGTATCCTAAGAAAAAATATAATTACAAAAGGGGGTTTTAGACGAAGTACATGTTGTTACGGTATTTTGAAAGAGGAATGGAAATCTATCAAAATAACAAAATTCAAAAGTCTATAATTATTCAAGTGAGAGGCCCCGGTTTAAGAATATGAAAACCAATGGTAGCCGTTACTTATCGCCAAACACCTAATTCTTCTCAGCATCCCCATCTTGTTCATTTTTGTAGTAACTGATGTTTCGTGTGGTGTAAGTGTTGTCAGGGGTAATGATTTCCTTTATCCAATTACCGCTGAGTCCATCATCTAACTGGTAAATGTATTCTTTGACCTCGGTTAAGGGTTTGTTTTTGATTTCAGTCTTTGACAACATTCCCAAATTATCATAGGTAAGAACCAGTATTTCACTTGACACCAGTTCTTTGGTTCTATCATCATATACGTATTTAGTTTGCTTTACAAGTTTATTGTTTGAATCATAAACCTCTTCCACAGCCCTATCTGGTATGCCATTTAAAAATGTTTTGGTCGATAACGTTTTTTGAGCAAAACTGTTGTTTTTTACCTCAGTCAAAGTGCGAACTGATTTCTGAATTGTTCCGTTTAATTTGTAAGTTGTAGTCTTTTCACCTTTACCATCAGTATGTGAAATTGTAGTTTCATCAATACCATCTGTATCGGCACTTTCAATTTTCGTCAATCGCCCTTTATCGTCATAACTATATACGTTCTGACCCAAAAATTCTTTGGTATAGGTCATTATTCGCTCGATGACCTTTCTTTTTGAAATGGTACCAATTTGATAAAAATTAGCAATCGAAGTAATACTGTCAAAGACGTTGTTTCGATAATTTTCAAAACGTTTTTCCAAGAGTTCCCCATTCGCATACTTATAAAGTGCAATATCATAATCGGTGTCGTTATAACGGGTAACGGCCCTGGTCAACAAACCTTGTTCATTGAAGTCATACTCTTCTTTACCGTAGTTGGTACTTACTAAGCACGTTTTCACCTTTCCCTTCAAATCGAAATCTGCAGTGGTGAAAATTTTTATCTCTTGGGATAAAAGACAAATAGGTCCAAAAATCAAAAAGAATAAAAAATAGTAGTTTTTTACCATAGGGAGGCTAAATTACTCGATAATTACGGAAACATTGGAAAACCAACTCAAAAAGATCCGTAAAATACAAAGACCTGCCCGTTGAAACGGACAGGTCTTAAGATATGAATTATGTGATTTCTATTTCACTTCCTCAAAATCAACATCCTCTACATCGTCACTTTCTGCATTACCTTCGGTCGAGGCTGTTTCCTCAGTAGCAGATCCGTTTTGCTGTGCATCTGCCTGAGCTTTGTACATTTCCTCAGAGGCCACTTTCCATGCTTCGTTTATCTTATCCAAAGCCGGGGTGATAACTGCCAGATCTTTGCTTTCATAAGCCTTTTTCAATTCATCCAAAGCTTCCTCAATGGGTTTCTTCTTGTCGTCTGACAATTTATCACCAAATTCGGTAAGCTGCTTTTCGGTCTGAAAGATCATTCCATCAGCTTCGTTCAGTTTATCGGCTTTTTCCTTGGCCTCTTTATCAGCTTCCGCATTTGCTTCTGCCTCGGCCTTCATTTTCTTGATTTCCTCTTCGGTCAAACCTGAGGAAGCCTCGATCCTGATATCCTGAGTTTTGTTGGTCGCCTTATCGGTCGCCGAAACCTTGATGATACCATTGGCATCAATATCAAAGGTAACCTCGATCTGTGGGGTGCCACGCTGGGCAGGGGGTATTCCATCTAAATGAAAACGCCCAATGGTTTTGTTATCCGCGGCCATAGAACGCTCGCCTTGCAGCACATGGATCTCTACCGATGGCTGATTGTCGGCCGCCGTAGAGAACACCTGTGATTTTTTGGTGGGTATGGTGGTATTGGCCTCTATCAATTTGGTGAACACGTTACCCATGGTCTCGATACCCATTGATAGCGGGGTAACATCCAACAGCAGCACATCTTTCACATCGCCGGTCAATACACCTCCTTGAATTGCGGCGCCCACGGCCACGACCTCATCAGGGTTGACACCTTTTGAAGGTTTTTTTCCAAAGAACTTCTCAACCGCTTCCTGTACTGCCGGTATACGTGTTGACCCACCTACCAAGATGATCTCGTCGATATCACTTTTTGACAAACCTGCGGCCTTTAAAGCTGACTGACAGGGTTCTATTGTTCTTTTTACCAAATCAACGATCAATTGTTCGAACTTCGCTTTGGTCAAAGTGCGAACCAAATGCTTGGGTCCCGAACCGGTTGCCGTTACATAGGGCAGATTGATCTCAGTCTGTGCAGAAGACGATAACTCTATTTTTGCTTTTTCAGCAGCCTCACGCAAACGTTGTAAAGCCATGGCATCGTCACGAAGATCTATACTTTCGTCTTTCTTGAATTCATCAGCCAACCAATCGATTATCTTTTGATCCACATCATCACCACCCAAATGGGTATCACCATCAGTTGCCAATACTTCAAAAACGCCATCACCAAGTTCAAGGACGGACACATCATGTGTACCCCCCCCAAAGTCAAAAACAACTATTTTTTGATCTACATTCTTTTTATCCATACCGTACGCCAAAGAAGCGGCGGTTGGTTCATTAATGATACGTTCAACTGTAAGTCCGGCAATTTCACCTGCTTCTTTCGTAGCCTGTCTTTGGGCATCGTTAAAGTATGCCGGAACGGTAATTACCGCTCTAGTAACATCTTGTCCTAAATAATCTTCTGCGGTCTTCTTCATTTTTTGAAGAATCATGGCAGATAGTTCTTGCGGACTGTACAAACGCCCGTCAATATCAATTCGAGGTGTATTGTTATCTCCTTTTACCACTTTATAGGGTACTCTATCAATTTCTTTTTTGCATTCAGAGAATTTATTTCCCATAAACCGCTTGACCGAATAAATGGTGTTTGTAGGGTTAGTCACCGCTTGTCTTTTCGCAGGGTCACCTACTTTAATTTCACCACCTTCTACAAATGCTATGACCGAAGGTGTTGTTCGTTTTCCTTCGGCATTTGGTATAACAACTGGTTCACTACCCTCCATTACTGAGACGCAAGAGTTGGTCGTACCTAAATCTATTCCTATGATTTTGCTCATTCTATATATTTTAAAAATTAGTGCTTTTTGAATTCATATTTTTTGAATCGATTAGGTAAATGACAAACAATATGCCAACTAACAAAAACTGACATGATGTCACTCTTGTACAACGAAAGGGTACGGTTTTTCAGTTCTAGATCGGTCCGCCCCCGGCCTTGCTTCTAAATATCGTGGCTATGTTCTAAAAAACGACTGATGTAATATCTCATTAATAATCAATGGTTTACATTCGATTCTTTATGTACCAAGCGACAATAGATAATTCTTATTAGAAAAACACCGCGTAAAACAGCCATATATTTAGAACATAGCCAATATCGTGTATCTTAATCGGTAAGTAAAGAACATGTATCCAAATTTCTGGATTTTCGTTATTTTATAAAGTAGAATACCCCTGAAAATAAGTATATTTATGACCTAATACGGAACAAATGAAATACACTATTTCAATACTAAGCCTGATTTTGTTGACTTTCTCATGTAAAGTAACCGAAAAAACCAAAACGTCAAAAAACAATATCGAAGTCAAGGAAAATAGCACTTCACCCAATGATTGGATTATGCTCTTCGATGGCACCAGTACTGAAGGGTGGCGTGCATACAATAGTGAAACACTGCCCCCGCAATGGGTTGTAAAAGACGGGGCATTGACCTTTGACACAGAAAAGAGAATCGAGTCTGAGAAAAAAGGGGGCAATGACATAATTTATGCCGCAGAGGAATTCGACAATTTTGAGCTGTATTTGGAATGGAAACTGCCCGAAGGGGGCAACAGTGGTATTTTCTACCATTTAAAGGAATATCCAAATGGCCCGTCGGGAATTGCCCCTGAATACCAATTGCTAGATGACCTGGGGTGGGAAAAAATCAACAATGCAATACTGGAAGATTGGCAGAAAACAGGTGCCGATTACGCCATGTACAGTCCTAATGAAAAACAAAAAATAGTGAAAGCAGCTGGTAAGTGGAACACCTCGCGCATCATTTTCACCCCCGAACGTGTCGAACACTGGCTCAACGGTAAAAAATTGTTCTCGTTCGTGCCTTGGTCAAAAGACTGGCATGAAAGAAAAAACAAGGGAAAATGGAAAGATGCCCCAAAATACGGTACTTTCAAAAAAGGATTCATAGGTCTTCAGGACCATGACAGTCCGTTATGGTTCAAAAACATCAAAATCAAGAAATTATAACCAAATATACAGGGATTATGAATAAAAGGGAATTTTTAAAAAAGACCTCCGTCCTATCATCTTTTGCCTTACTGCCATCAGGGCTATGGTCATGTTCAGGAAACAAACGACTTCGAACCGCCCACATAGGGATTGGCAGTATGGGTAACGAAGACCTTAAGGCCATATCGTCGCATGAAATGGTAGATGTCACTGCACTTTGTGATGTAGATTCAGCGAACTTGGCTGCGGCCCACAAATTGCACCCCAAGGCAAAGGTATATTCTGATTACCGAAAAATGCTGGAAGAGATGGGTAATTCGATTGATGCGGTAATCGTATCTACCCCCGACCATACCCATGCGCCTGCCTCAATGATGGCAATGAACCTAAATAAACCCGTGTACTGCCAAAAGCCCCTTACCCATCATGTAACCGAGGCCAGGGCAATGCGGAAATTGGCCGAAGGAAAAAACCTAGTGACCCAAATGGGCATTCAAGTACATTCTTTCTATGATTATAAATTAGCCACCTTACTGATTCAATCTGGTATTATCGGAAAAGTCAATACCGTTCATGCATGGTCTCCAAAAGTATGGGGCTATGATGGACCACCACCTGAGGGAAGCGACCCCGTACCCGAAAACCTAGATTGGAACCTTTGGTTGGGCACTGCCGCTAAAAGACCTTATAAAGAAGATATTTACCACCCCGGGAATTGGAGGAAATTATTAGATTTTGGGTGCGCTACACTCGGTGATATGGGCGTTCATATTTTTGACACCCCCTACAATGCCTTGGAACTGGATGTACCCATGACCATTACCAATGATTGTAGAGAGCCAAACGATTTTGGGCACCCCGAAAGCAATACGGTAACTTATGAATTCCCAGGGACCAAACAGACTGCCGATACCTTAAAATGGATTTGGTACGATGGGGAAACTGCACCAAACGAACATGAAGACCTAGTGCTACCAGATGATGAAAAACTTCCTGGGCAGGGTGCAGTGTTCGTTGGCGAAAAAGGCAGGTTGCTTTTACCGCATTTTATGGAACTGCCCAAATTAATCGTAGATGGAAAATACCAAGAAATGGATATTGAAGCCTTTAAATTAGGTGCGCCGGTTCGGGATTACGAAGCTGAGGGGGAAAAACACTACCACCAATTTGTTGATGCCTGTCTGGGAAAAGGAATCTGTACCGCACCTTTTTCTTATGCCTCTAGGCTTACCGAAACAATACTCTTGGGTGTAATTGCTGGACGTTTCCCCAATGAAACCTTGCATTGGGACAGTGCGAATGCCAAATTTACTGAAGAAAAGGCCAATCAGTTTTTAGATGCGGCTTACCGTGATTTCTGATACGGTTTTATTGGTCTCAAAAAGAGTTAAAACTATGCACTTTAGTGCATCTCGCTTTAGCTTCTAAAAACACCTGCCTTTGTCGATATGACCGAACAAAGAGTAAACGGCCATTACAGTATCGAGGTTGACCGCCCATATTGTTTGGAGCACAAAGTACGGATATAAAATTTTAAAAGGAGACGTTCAGAAACGTTGTCAAGCGTTGTTGGTACAGATTTGTGACTCAGAGAGTACCTGGAGCATCATCGTAAATCAGATAATGATAATTTTATACTTTTGCAAATATTAGGAGTGGTTTTGTTCATATAAAAAACATAAGACCGCCCTGCCTACCTCGCCGATCAGGCAGGTTTTAATGTATCATTCTGGGAGGAAGTCCCTCGCCTTTACCTGCCTACGGCAGGCGAAGTGGAATCCCTTGGGAGTGTTGACACTCCCTTTCACCTGTATTGAACTACAAACAAAGGCTTTCCGGCTTCGCTCAGTACAAGTACCGGCATCGGCCATCAATTCCAAAACGGTACCTGAACAAGCATACCTGCCTGTATCGGCAGGCAGGCGCAGGGATTCCCTGCCCGTCCGGCAGGCGGGCTCGTACCTCGGAATGACAAGATAGGGGCTGAAATTACAAAAATATAGGATATTGAGTATTGCCCAACATCATTTACAATGGTTTTGGGCTTTTTTATTCAATCGCAATTATTCTTGCGTCGGGTGTCGATCAGAGGTAGATAATCTTCCATCCATTACTTTCTTTGAGCAACTGAAATAAATTATACCACAGTGACCAAGCCTATCGTTTACCTTGAGCCCATACGGAACTCATACACTGCCATTGGCCACCAACCTGAATGGAATGCTTTTATGGTTTCCTGGAATTTTATTTTTTTGGGGATGCCCACAATGGTTTTCAAAAAACTTGAAGATTTTGGACCCATAGTAATTAAGTTTCCCATATTACCAAAAACAAAAAATCTTACAAACTATGAACTTTAAACCCTCGATCGGCAAACATTTCAGTCCTTCAACAAATCTCCTTACTTTTATCGCACCAAAATAGATTAAAATGTCAACTGCCAAAAAAGAGTATAAAAGAATTACAGTAAAGTCTTTAGTAGAGATGAAAAAAAATGGAGATAAAATCTCTATGCTGACTGCCTATGACTATTCAATGGCCAAAATTGTTGATGCTGCTCAAATTGATGTTATTCTTGTAGGTGACTCGGCAAGTAATGTAATGGCAGGGCACGAGACTACCCTACCCATCACCTTGGATCAAATGATATACCATGCCTCTTCGGTAATACGTGCGGTCAACAGAGCTTTGGTTGTGGTAGACCTACCCTTTGGAAGCTACCAGAGCGACCCTAAAAAGGCACTTCGCTCAGCAATACGCATCATGAAGGAAAGTGGGGCGCATGCGGTCAAGGTAGAAGGTGGTTCAGAAATAAAAAAATCTGTCAAGCGCATATTGAATGCAGGTATTCCCGTAATGGGGCATTTGGGTTTAACGCCCCAATCAATATACAAATTTGGCACATATACGGTAAGAGCCAAAAAAGAAGATGAAGCTGAAAAGCTTATTAAAGATGCGAAAATGTTGGAGAAATTAGGCTGTTTTGGGATTGTTCTTGAAAAGATTCCCGCACAGCTTACCAAAACTGTTTCTGAGAGCCTATCAATTCCCACAATAGGTATTGGTGGCGGAAAATATGCTGACGGACAGGTACTGGTAATTCATGACCTTTTAGGAATGACCCATGAATTCAATCCTCGATTTTTAAGAAGGTATATGAACCTCTATGAAGAAATGGGCACCGCAATATCCCAATATGTGACCGATGTTAAAAATACAGATTTTCCAAGTGATGAGGAACAGTATTAAACGCATAGTTTTTCTCTCAAACCCAAAAAACCTTCAGGTCATTTATGAAGACAACCATCTGATCGCCATCAATAAAAGACCAGGTGATATTGTTCAAGGTGATAAAACAGGTGATTTGCCGTTGAGTGAAATCGTAAAACGTTATATAAAAGAAAAACACAATAAGCCTGGTAATGTATATCTAGGGGTTGCGCACCGATTGGATCGCCCTACATCAGGTATTGTAGTCTTTGCCAAAACCTCTAAAGCATTACCTCGGCTGAATAAACTTTTTGCTGAAAAAGAAGCCAAAAAGACCTATTGGGCAGTAGTAAAAAACCTTCCTGTCAAAAGGCAAGACACCCTCACGCATTGGCTCAAGCGAAATACGAAACAGAACAAATCATACGCCAACCAAAAAGAGGTGCCCGATAGTAAAAAAGCAATTCTGAGCTATCAGACCATCAAAGAACTGAACAACTACTTTTTATTGGAAATAGATCTAAAAACAGGGCGCCACCATCAAATACGAGCACAATTGACAGCAATCGGATGCCCCATAAAAGGAGATTTAAAATATGGCTT
Organism: Bacteroidota bacterium; assembly: GCA_024278565.1. Taxonomy (GTDB): domain Bacteria; phylum Bacteroidota; class Bacteroidia; order Flavobacteriales; family Flavobacteriaceae; genus Maribacter_C. Next base: position 9,126 of record JAJRSY010000066.1, on the reverse strand, counting down.
TGACAGAAGCAACAAAGATAGCAGTATTCATTTGCATGCCAGAAAGCTATCTTTTATCCATCCCGTAAAAAAAGAGCTTCTAGAATTAACCGCAGCTCCGCCGATAGATCCAATTTGGAACGCCTGTTGATTATTTCCTTACACTTAACACCAAATTCAAAGCACTATACCATGATTAAAAGAACATTATTAATTTTGAGCCTTGTCATAGTTTCAGCCTGCGGAAGCTATAATTCAATAGACACCTTTTACAATGCACATAAAAATGACAATCAAGTAACCGCTGTTCGAGTGCCCCAATTCATGTTGGCCTTAATAAGCAATATATCACCTGAAATGAGATCTCTGGTAGGTAACACCAAAGACCTAAGGTATATGCAATTTCCTAGTGCCACCCCGACACGAACCGAATATTTGAATAAACAAATGAACGGTATTACGGGCAACTCATTTATTGAAATCTATAGAAAGAATGACAACCTTAAACGAAACGTAGTATCGGTTCGTGAAAAAAAGAGCGCTGTAAAAGAAATATTGATCTACAATAATAACAACCTTAATGGTTCATTCCTCTATTTCAAAGGCAATTTTGACCCTGCTAAAGTCCGCGAAATGGCTAAGAACGAAGAGTTTCAAAAACTTGGCAATGGTCTTATAGAGCAATTCAATATGGGTACGGCCCCAACTGTGGATCAAGAGGATAAAGAAAACTAAATTCGGTCAAAGTGGCACGAACTCCCCTATCGCCCTTCCGTATTTCAACATTATGATTATTCATATGCCCAATATGAGGTTGTATCACCGATATGTCCTTACACTTTCGACCACAACTGCACTTAAAATCAAAATACCACCTATAATGGTTGCCGCTGAAGGTAGCTCAGCAAGAAACAGCCATCCTATTAAGATGCCATAAATGGGCTGTACGCTACTGATGATGCTCGCGGTAGTTATACTGAAATGTTTAAAAGTCTTTAAAAACAAGGTATGGCCAATAGCGGTGGTCAATATCGCAAGAATCAATATTGACGGTAATTGCGAGCCCATAGCCTCAATATTGGTTTGGAAAAGAGCGGGCATTAACAAAATGGCAACAACGCCCATCTGATAGCACATCAACATAGAACCGTCATAGTTGCCCACTTTGGTTTTTAAAATCAGATTACGAAGGGCATAGAGCAGGGCAGATAAAACGCCAACGCCCACAGCCAGTGTATACGAATTATCAATACCTGCCCGTCCGGCAGGCGAGTCAAAATCGGGCACTAAAAAATAAATACCACACAAGACAAGAACGCCTAACAACAAGTGTGTTTTCTGAAACTTGGTTTTCAACAACAAAGGTTCTAAAAAAGAAGTAATGACAGGGTAGGTAAACAGTGAAAGCATCCCAATAGCAACATTTGACATCTTTAGGGCATAGAAATAGGTTAGCCAATGCACCCCCATCAAAAGACCGGTCAAACCAATGGGCAAAATATCTTTCTTTTCCATTCTCAGGGATATACCTTTCCACTTGCAATAAAAAAACAGTGCAACAAAGGCCAGAATGGCCCTAGCAACTATTGTTACCGGTACCGGAAGTTCAATATACCTGCCCAAAGCCCCAGAGGTACTGATAAAGAGCATCGCCAAATTTAACTCAAGGAGGTGGGGGATATGAGGGTTTTTATTTTTCAATATTTTTTTTTAACGGGTAAGTGCCAATGCTTTTTCATGAATGATCTGAGCCACAGGCTTGTTCTCAAGATGGCTTTCCAACCAAGAAATTACATCTAAATACAAGAAGGCCCTTTTTTCATAAGGGTGATCCTCATACTTTTTTAGTTCGGTATGTAGTTTCTGAAACTCTTTATGCAGCTCATTTGGGTATATGTTTCCAAGGTTTCTCAAGAACTTGATCATTTCCTTTTGTACTTCATGAAGGTCGTTCATTTTAAGTAAGAACTTGTAGGTACTCTTTAACTGAACTTCAAGATGATAGTCCATTCCCGCTTCATAGTGTGCTACCAAGCTCAAAACACGAGAAAAGCACATCAAATCCTCGCGCATTTTCAGGTTCTTGTTATTGATGATTTTTTTCAAATAAAGAATACAGGTTTTGTTATCACCCATTCCAAAATACAAGCAGGCAATTTTGTAGTACAGCAACATAATATGGTGCTCGTCAATTCGCGCTCGATGTTTATTGATGCCATATTCAATGATTTTCACTAAATATAATCCCTTTTTAAATGTACCTTGAAGAAAATGAAGGTTCAGTTTATTTGAGTTGATATAGAGAAACGCCAAAGAAGTAATATTGTCGTTTTTCGGAAAGTCTTTGCTTTTGACCATTGCTTCCAATTTCTCAAGGGTGTCTTTAAACTGTGAACTGTATTTTACATAAAATAATGACTCTAGAAGATAGTGGTTTCCCTTTAAAAAGAAAACTGGGTTTAGATAGATCATCTTTCTATTGTCATAAAAAAGATCCACCCATTTACTTGCGTATTTGTAACACGAAAGAAAATCCTGTGTCAAAAAACTGTACCATAAATATGCTTTGTACAGCCATAATTTTTCACGAAAACCCAAATCTGACATCTGGTATTTAGGTAAGTGCTTCTCAAAGTAACCCCTAACTTTTTTGTGATCATCATCAGTTCGCACATAACCTACTTTTAGCATGAGACCGTACAATTGTAGCGATAGGTTCGACAATTTACTGGTCATTACATTTTGAGCGGACAACTCTTTGGCCTGCACGGCAAGTTCGTTTGCCCGATCGGGAATACTTCGCGTGATGTACTGGGTCTCTATAATTTTTTCAAGCTCTACAATCTCATAAGCAATGTTCTTTTCTTCATTTTGAATTGCATTGACCTTCGCCTTGTCCAAAATTTTGAGGCTTTGTTTGTACAGCCCTTTTTGATAAAGTATGGTCGCAAAATCAAGCTGCTCTCTAATTTGAACCCGTGTATCTTGATTTACAGGATTCAATCGCAAGCTGATCAAAATTTGTTTGTACAAATGGGCTTTTAGATTAGAAAGCTGTGATTTTTTTACGATAGCACTGCCCAAAATCGTTTTTTCATTATACGTCCTCATTTTATCGAGCAAATTGAAAAGTGCAATAAATTTGGCATCGGTATTTACCCCCAACCTACCCACATACAGCTTGAACTGACGTTTTTCTGACTTAGAAAGTGATTTAACAAGAATAAACAAAGCATCTTTATGGGCATTTGTCATCGTAAAAAATATAATTTAAATAACTGTTAATCAATGAATTAAATATTATAAAAAGTGATTAAGCGTTGTAAATCGCTATTCCTTTTTCAGGAGCCCCCCCCTTATTGGTCATATATTCGTATTGGGTACATAAAACTACACAAATATAATGAGCAAAGATAAGGTGCAAATTTTTGATACAACCCTCAGGGATGGTGAACAAGTGCCCGGTTGTAAATTAGATGCCGAACAAAAATTAGAGATTGCCGAACGTTTAGACGATTTGGGGGTTGATATTTTAGAGGCAGGCTTTCCGAGGTCAAGTCCCGGAGATTTCAATTCAGTGGTAGAAATCTCAAAATTGGTGAAAAACGCAACGGTTTGTGGATTGACACGTGCCGTGGAAAAAGACATCGAGGTTGCGGCAGAAGCCTTGACCCATGCTAAGAAACCACGTATACATACAGGTATAGGCACTTCAGATTCTCACATAAAATACAAATTCAATTCAAATAGGGATGCCATTATCGAGCGGGCCATAGCAGCGGTACGCTATGCCAAAACCTTTGTTGAAGATGTAGAGTTTTATGCCGAAGATGCCGGTAGAACCGATAATGAATTTTTGGCCAAGGTATGCGAAGCCGTAATTAAGGCCGGGGCAACGGTTTTGAATATACCCGACACAACCGGCTATTGCCTACCAGAGGAGTATGGTGCAAAAATGAAGTACCTGAAAGAAAATGTAACGGGCGTTCACAAAGCCGTGTTATCTTGCCATTGCCACAATGATTTGGGCTTGGCAACCGCCAACTCCATCGCAGGGGTTGTGAACGGAGCCAGACAGATTGAATGTACGATAAACGGTATTGGCGAACGGGCAGGAAATACGTCTTTAGAAGAGGTGGTAATGATAATGAGACAACACCCTGGTCTTGGGCTCGATACGAACATCAATAGCAAATTGTTATATAGCACAAGCCAAATGGTTTCGCAAAAAATGGGGGTAATGGTACAGTCGAACAAAGCCATCGTTGGTGCAAATGCCTTTGCCCATAGTTCTGGAATACACCAAGATGGTGTTATCAAAAATAGGGAAACCTATGAAATCATCGATCCGGCCGATGTGGGTGTGAATGAATCCTCTATTGTACTTACCGCTAGAAGCGGTAGGGCGGCCTTGGCATATCGAGCTAAAATAGTAGGTTATGAGTTGACCAAGCTGCAACTTGACACCGTATATAACGAGTTTCTAAAGTTTGCGGATATTAAGAAAGAGGTGTTGGACACTGATATACATGATATTATATCAGCAACCGATGTAGCAATTGAAAAGATTGGCTGATGAATTTAAAAATCACACTTTTAAAAGGAGACGGAATCGGCCCTGAAATACTGGCGCAGTCGGTGAAATGCCTTCGGGCAGTTGAAGAGGCCTTCGGCCATCAATTCAGTTTTACAGAAGCACCGATTGGGGCTATTGCCATAGAAAACACAGGTCAACCGTTACCCGATGCGACCTTGGATCTGTGCAAGGCATCTGATGCCGTACTATTCGGAACGATTGGTGCGCCAGAATACGATAATGACCCAGCGGCAAAAATGCGACCCGAACAGGGCCTGTTCGAACTACGTAAAGAATTGGGGCTATTTGCCAACATAAGACCCGTAAAAGTTTTCCCCGGCCTTATTGAAAATTCATTCCTGCCAAAAAAAGTAATATCAGGTACCGATTTGATAATCTATCGCGAACTAACTGGGGGCATTTACTTAGGAAAAAAAACATTGAGCAAAGATGGTACACTCGCATCGGATCTATGTGATTACGATGAAAGTCAAATCGCCCGTATTGCCCATTTGGCATTCAAAGCTGCCAAAAAACGCAAAAGAAAACTCAGCTTGATCGATAAGGCCAATGTACTTGAAACCTCTAGATTATGGCGCAGGGTTGTGACCGAAATCAGCAGTAGCTACCCAGAGGTGCAACTTGAGTGTCTCTATATTGACAACGCCGTGGTTCAAATGATGATGAACCCCTCAAAATTCGATGTTATCTTGACAGATAATATGTTTGGAGACATACTTTCGGCCCAAGGAAGTATTATTATTGGGTCGGTAGGCCTTCTGCCCTCTGCATCGGTCGGAAACGAAAATGCGATGTTCGAACCCTTTCACGGATCTTACCCCAAGGCGAAAGGCAAGAATATTGCGAATCCCGTCGCATCAATATTGAGTACCGCCTTGTTGCTACAACATTTTGGGTTGTTCGAAGAGACCAACGCTGTAGTAAGGGCCGTTCATACTTCTTTCCTTAAGAATATTAGCACCCCGGACATTTTCGGGGGAAGCAAATACGGTACCGATTACGTTGGTGATTTTATTGCAGAAAACATTGAGGATTCTGAAGATAACCTAAACATCAATGATGAGAATATTGACTTGGGGCAATCCACAATTATTTAAAAATTCCGATGGTTTTTTTGATACTATTCTGCCAACAGCCCTTTCACAAACCCGTCGAACTCTTTTTTAAAAGACAAAAAGGCCGCTCCCGTAGCGGGACCATTGAAACCGGTATGAATTTTTCTTACCTTCCCTGTTCTGTCAATAAATATTGAAGTTGGGTACGACAATACCTGATTCAACATAGGCAATTTTTGCTGCGCCAATTCTTTGTCGGTCGAACCGAACTGGGCCAAAACAATGGGGTAATCGATACCTATTCTTTCCTTCAACCTTAAAATGTTCTTAAAAGCGGCTTCCTCGTTTTTGGCATATTCAAAAGCCAACGCTATTACCTCAAGGTCACTGTTGCCGTTGTTTTTCAAATAATCAACATAAAACTTGGTCTCATCCAAACAATTGGGACACCAGGTGCCCATAATTTGCACCACAACCACCTTGTTCTTAAAGCGTTCATCCTTTAAAGAAACAGAATGCCCATTGGCATCGGGAAACGAAAACTCAAAAGCATCATAGCCTTTTTTAAGAAAAGTCAACGAATCGGCACTGGGCAATTCATAGGCGTCATTACGTTTGGCACTAAAAGGTTCTTTGAAATGATTACCTGAATAAAAAACACCATTCAAACTGCTATCGGTGACCTTAGCCAAAAACAGAAATGCATGGGCACCATCAAAGGTTGAAAGTTTTAAGGAATCACCTTCCATGACACCCTCAAGATACCTATAATCACCCGTCGTGGTTCTAAAGGTTCCAGTAACCAAATTTTTATTTTGCTTGAAAACACCTTTTGCCCTATAGCTATCACTGGTGCCTGCACTAAACTCGGTTTCCCAAATTCCTGCTAGGTTGGTAGATGGAGGATTAGAAGTTTTAAATCTTTTTCTCACCCCGTAGGTTGCTTTGAAAGGAACTACCCTTGACAAACCTGCTTTAATGAACTCCCCCTCAATACTGTTTTTTGTAAAACTTCCAACGATATAACCCTCATAAACAGGTAGCTTGATCTTAATTGAATCATCCTTAATCTCAACCTCATCAACCAAAATCACCTCATCAGCATTATAAACTGCTATACGATACCCATCTATTTCAGTATTCGATAACTTAAAATTGAAAGGAAGGATATTTCCATCCATTACCTCCAATTCAGCCAACCAAATACCTTCGGCAAGGGTTGCCTCTTCCAGATCTTTACAGCCAACCAGAAAACCGATCAAAAATAAAACCGTGACTATTTTTTTCATTTTGTTCGTTTTTATTTAATATGTGAATGCTTTAATGCTCTAAAGATTAAATCCTTGTCGCCTTATCCCATTCAATCCTTCAATCCTTGTCCCATTCTCTCATTCTAATTGTTATAAGTTGATTTTTTTTACAGTGGGACTTCAAAATCGAAATTAACCAAAAAATAATAAAATTGGGATATTAAAGCATTTCAATTGTACCACTATTGAATGTCTTAAACCATTGTTTTATCTTTGCTGTTTTTAAAACCGAACCATGAAGATATCATACAACTGGTTAAAACAATTCTTGAACATAGATTGGAAGGCCGATCAAACCGCAGAACTTTTAACCGACCTAGGTCTGGAAGTTGAGGGCATTACAACCTTTGAATCTGTAAAAGGTGGACTTCAGGGCATTGTTGTTGGGCATGTACTCAGTTGTGAACAACACCCCAATGCCGACCGATTGAAATTGACCACTGTCGATATTGGCTCTGATACCCCAATTCAAATAGTCTGTGGAGCACCTAACGTTGCCAAAGGACAGAAGGTAGCTGTCGCCACTATTGGAACGACCCTTTACACCAAGGAAGAAGAATCTTGGACCCTTAAAAAGGGGAAAATTCGGGGAGAAGAAAGCCATGGTATGATCTGTGCCGAAGATGAACTCGGGCTTGGTGACGGCCATAATGGTATTTTAGTACTTGACGATTCACTAAAACCCGGCACAGCCTGCTCCACTATTTTTGATATAGAAAACGACCATGTATTTGAAATTGGGCTTACCCCTAACCGGGCAGATGCCATGAGCCATTACGGAGTTGCTCGGGATCTAAGAGCTGGATTGCACCAAAAAAATATTAAACTCGAATTGATTACACCACCTATCAATAATTTTAATGTCTCTGAACGGTCATTGAAAATTGATGTACTCGTTGAAAAAAACAACTTGGCACCAAGATATTGTGGCATCACCCTTAGCAACCTCATCGTTCAGCCATCACCTGATTGGCTGAAAAACAGGTTGAAAGCCATAGGAATTAAACCAAAAAATAATTTAGTGGACGCCACCAATTATGTACTTCATGAACTGGGGCAACCGCTGCATGCATTTGATGCCAATAAAATATCAGGCAACAAGATTGTTGTAAAAACACTGCCCAAAGGCACAAAGTTCACCACCTTAGACGAGATTGAACGCGAGTTGCACGAAGATGACCTAATGATCTGTGATGCCGAAAAACCCTTGTGCATCGCCGGGGTTTTTGGTGGCATACATTCAGGGGTGACCGAAAAAACAACTTCCATATTTTTAGAAAGCGCCTATTTTGATCCAATTTCAATACGTAGGTCGGCAAAAAGACACGGCTTGAATACTGATGCTTCTTTTAGATTTGAACGTGGTATTGATATTGAAAATGTAGCATTTTCATTGCAAAGAGCGGCAATTCTAATTAAAGAGATTGCTGGGGGTGATATCACTTCAGACATTGTGGACCTCTACCCAAAAAAAACTGCTGAGCATCAAGTATTTTTAAGTTTTGACAAAACAAATAAACTGATAGGACAAGAAATTCCGAGAGATGCGATAAAGTCAATTTTATCTTCATTGGACATCAAGGTAATGAACGTTACCGAAACCGGTCTTGGACTTCTAATACCCCCATACCGTGTAGATGTTCGTCGTGATGTTGATGTTATCGAAGAAATACTGCGCGTATTTGGCTATAACAATATTCATTTTTCCGAAAAATCAAACGCCTCAGTAGCTTCAACTACCAGGTTTGAAGATTACAAACTACAGCATCTTATCGGCAATCAGCTGGCCGCACGTGGTTTCTATGAGATAATGGTAAACAGCCTAACATCACCAGAATACGTATCACGCTCTAAAAACCTAAAAAAAGAGGAAAACATTACCCTTTTAAACCCTTTGAGCAATGACCTGTCAGTGATGCGGCAATCAATGTTGTTCTCGGGCCTTGCTGCTATTTCTTATAACATCAATAGAAAAAACCAGAACCTAAAGTTTTTTGAATTCGGTAAAACTTATCACCAATACCAATCAAAAAGGGTTGAAAATAAACATTTGAGCGTTCTAATCACAGGAAATAGAGCTGAGGCTAGCTGGACGAAACCCGTACAAAAAAGCGATTTTTATTTTCTTAAAACAACGGTAGAGAACATTTTATATAGGTTAGGAATCAAAACGACAAATTCATTT
>JAJRSY010000065.1 GCA_024278565.1 Bacteroidota bacterium | reverse complement strand
TAATGCCGTCAAAAATTGAACGCCCTTTACATTTCTTCCAGAACAATGATCAAAATGCCAACAGTTCAAAGCATTTTCTTTGGTGTGTGGTTTTGGCATTATGCTGTCATCAAAACTTAAAACCTTGGTGGGTTTCTATGCCCCGATCATTACAAATACTTTGTGCTTGCAATGTCATGGCAAACCTGGCTCCGATATAAAACCCAAGGTATTGGCTTCATTGAAAGACCTTTACCCAAATGACATGGCCAAAGGGTATGACGCCAATCAAGTTCGAGGCCTATGGAGTATCGATTTTAAAGATGAACATCAGGCAAAATAAACTATGGGCAACTTTTCAAAGATATTAGCACAAGACAAACCTGTTCTCGTAGATTTTTTTGCCGAATGGTGCGGACCATGTAAAATGATGGCACCGATTTTAAAAGAGGTCAAAGATGAACTGGGCGAGCAAGTAACCATACTGAAAGTTGATGTAGACAAAAATCAATCGCTTTCGAATACCCATCAAATAAAAGGGGTGCCAACCCTGATTTTGTTCAAAAAGAGTGAGATTGTTTGGAAACAATCTGGGGTTGTCAGCAAAAGAGATATTATTTCAAAAGTAAACGAACACCTAAAATAATAGTGGTTCTACCGTTATTTGTGTGGGTAAGATCATATTTTTCACTTATAAACCATCTTAGAAAACACTGTGAAAATGATATAATGAATTAATGCTTGAATAAAAAAAAGTATGTAATATGTTAATATACTCACCCCAAATCAAAACCCGAAAAATCAGGTTCTATAATTTGAAAATCATCGGTCAATATATTTGCATAGCAAGGCTTCTTCCATTTTTCATCTTTGAAAAATTGAAGAATACCCTGTTTAAAAGAATCGAATTTTTTATGGTACTTGTTGAATACCACTTCTTTTTTCATGATCGACCATGATCTTTCTATTATGTTGGGATCGGGGCAGTATGGCGGGGGAAATTTAAATACGACCCCAGGGTTCTCCTCTAAAAAGGCCTTGACCACCTTGGGGCGGTAATAGCGTGCGTTGTCCAATATGATATATATGTTTCCTTTTGTTCTTTCTTGAACCCATTTCTTGTAACAGTTCAGCCGTTACCCAATAATTTTCTTTAAAAAAGCGGTTTTGGATTTGGATCCCATGTTATTATTTCGGATCTTTCACAAAACCGTTGACATTGACCGACAAGCAACTTCTTATACAGCTCAGGGAAGAGTTCGACCTTTTCAAAAAAGAGACAATGGTCATCTTTGCCGCCCTTCAAAAGGAGAACGCCTGGCCAAGTACGAGAACCCCAAGAACAGTGGCAATAGCAGCATTGCCCCATCTCAAGACCCCTTTAGAAAGACCAAGAGCCTACGGGTGATGCCAAACAAGGCCCAAGGCGGACAAAAAGGACATAAGGGCGGTAAGCTCAGAATGGTCGCCGGTCCCGATGTCGATGTGGTGGTCCATGATATTTCACAATGCGAGCGTTGTGGTGATGGACTTCCCGAAGATGCTTCCAGCTATGACGCTCGCCAGGTTTTCGATATTCCCCCGATTACCATCCAAGTTACAGAACATAGGCGGTTGCACAAGACCTGTGGCAATTGTGGGGCACCGAGTTCGGGAAAGTTCCCCAAGGGACTTGTACAGGAGGCCCAACCCGCCTGCCGGACGGGCAGGTATGGAAATGGTCTGAAATCACTTTGTGTATATCTCCAGAATTACCAGATGCTCCCCTTTGCGCGGTGCGCGGAATTCATTGCCAATCTCACGGGGCATCGTTTTTCCAGGGGCAGCCTGTCCAACCTGCCCGGCCGGCCGGCGGGTTTCCAGAAACAATGCTTTGATCGTTTACAGGATTATCAACAGAACATAAAGCAACTATTATTACAAAGCCCGATACTGCATGGCGACGAGACCGGTATACGCCTTAACGGCAAGAACAGTTGGATGCATGTGGCAAGCAACAAGGCCATCAGCTTTTTCGCCCATCATTTAAACAGGGGAAAAAAGGCTATGGACGATATAGGGTTATTGAAACTCTATAAGGGCACCCTTGTCCATGACCGCTTTAGCGGTTACTTTTCCCACTCCTGCGGTCATAGCCTTTGCAATTCCCATATACTAAGGGACCTTGTTTATGTGGAGGAAACCTTCGGTGCCCCTTGGGCAAGAAAAATAAGGGAACTGCTGGTACAGGCGAAAAGGGACAAAGAAAGAAACCCCGATCTTAAGGCTTCCTATTGCTCCAGGATCTTCAAACAATATGTCGATACCATTAGGCCCATCATAAAGGCTTATGACAAGAAATTCAAGAAGACCGATGAACAACGCCTGGCCTTTGGACTGGAAAAACACAAATATCTATTCTTGAAGTTCATAGAACAACCCGATGTCCCTTTTGATAACAATCAAGCGGAAAGAGACCTCAGGATGATCAAGGTAAAACAAAAAGTGTCCGGCTGTTTCAGGTCACCGACACATGCGCAATATTTTGCCACCATTAGGGCTATATTTCTACGCTCAAGAAAAATAAATAGCCCGTACTCCATAATATCCAACAGGCTTTTCTTGAAAATCCATATATGCCTATACAAAACGGCTGAACTGTTACAGCTAGTATCATGTCAAAATAATAATGAAACATTATATTTGTAGGTAATTTGTATATTTGCGTAAACTTCAATATGTCATGTTAAAAAAAATACATCTCACAAATAATGAGTACGATTATTTATTCAATTTTATTAAAAC
>JAJRSY010000064.1 GCA_024278565.1 Bacteroidota bacterium | reverse complement strand
CTGTAGGCGAATATCTTTTCACTTGGGGTCGGCTCGTTTTTGCCGCCAATCGATCCCGTAACCAGCGAAAGGGAACTGGGTACGAATGCCGTACCGATATATTGGTACAATCGAACATGGGGGTTTATTTTATTTGCCCTTTCGCCAGCCGTGCTCCAATAGGTGGCAAATACCGTTTGATCCTTGTTTTTCTCTATACTGTTCTTATTGATGATTAGGTACGGTATCTTGTTTTTAGAAAAACCCCTTAGTTCAATTTGTTGTTCAATACGTGAAACGATCTGTTTCAGGTCTTTGAGGTTCGAATTGATAAAGTCATCGTTCATTGCAGAAAAAGCTACACTATCTTCTTTTAAAAGGTCTAAGGTATAGTTCAATAGTTCAGAAGCATCACGTTCGTCAAAACGGGATACCCCTCCAAATCGTAAATAAGCCTGGGCTTTGCCCTGATCTTCTTTTGCACGGTTCTGCACAAAATATTCGTTGCCACTATCGCCCAGAACATCGCGAACGTCAAAAAAGTAGCCTTCGCCCACTTCTAACGGAAGAATATTAAAATAAGGGCGCAGCCTTCTATTGGCTTCGTGCGGTCTTTTGTTCAACACTGGAAAACAATTGATATGGCAGTGCAGGTTCTCAAGCATCTGTTGAGAGATTACCGTAGAAAATGAGATTTTGATCCAGATAAGGGGCTCATCAAGCTCATTGAGCGATTTTTTGTCAAGAAACCCTTTGAACGATTCTGGGTATTTTTTTAGATTTTTCTTTATATCAATGCTACTGTCGATCGTATAAAAATGGTTTTGATAAAATTCTTTTACATAATTCTCATAGAATTTTATCTTGCTCTGTATCGACTCGTTGATATAGGCGCTAAAATCATCGCGAACAACTTCATTGTCGTTGTACCCTTGTACAACATTTAGTTTCTCGCCATTGAGCGACCAATTTGAAATACCGATATGATGGGTCAGCACTTCTTTTTGCGAAAAATTCAATAGGTCAAAATAGCACAGGAGCCGATCTAAGCTTTTAACTCCTTTTCCGGGCTGTACCGCCATATATATAACTGAACTTTCAGGGCTGCCCACAAACTCGTCCTTACCAAGAAAAGGTACGGTTCTATGGTTTTTATATTGTACGATCTGGTTGGGGTAGGCGATATATTTCAGTTCACAATTGTTCAATACAAAGTCACCTGCGGGACAAAAGAAAAAGTCCTCAAAATCATTTTCACCACTCTTCCTAAAAATGGGCGTTTTTTTTCTGTGGTAGAACTGTGATCGCTCGTTAATGTTCAATTTCCCATCAATAGGTAGGGCGTGCATCACCGCATGGGCGGGCTTTGCCGCTACCGACACCTCTGGAGTCAATAGGTCGACCAGCCTTTCGGTTATTCTTGTTCTGCTGGTTTTTATGGTATCCGATATTATTTCGAATTCGTGGGCGCAGGCATCGAACAGAATGCTTACAATGGGGTCAAATGAATATTCTATCTCTATATCATCAACGCCCCAGGTCTCTGCGGCCCTTCGTATCAGTCTTTCTTTTATTTCTTCTTTGGTAAAGGTTTTCATGCGTTGGTTTATTTATAGGACAAGGGGGCGAGAAAATAATCTCCCGAAAAATGATAGGGCTCGTTGGTTTTTACAATAGTGCCCGTAATGTTGATGTTCAGGTATTTTTTAAGCCTCACCTTGTTTGATTTTTCTGAAATACTTTCTTGAAGGTCCAGGCCCAGATCAATATTCGTAAGTCTCTTTTCGTAGGTTCTTATTTGTTCGGCCAATGATTTTTTTATCCGTTCTTTAAGCACATTCGCATTTACCAATAAATCAAAATCGGTTTCCCATATTTCACTGCCAAAACCATCGTCAAAAGCATATTCTTCAAAGTAGGTGGTGATAATAATGCTGATGAACTGCGAAATGGATTCTTGCAACGTTATTTTCTTTAGTGCTTTCTTTTCAAAAAACCTTTTGAAATCGAAGGGTGCCTGATAATAGGGTTTTGCCATAATAAATAAGGTGCTTATTTTATAACGTTAAAAACAACTTCATTTTTCCTTAAACTTATTTTGACCGTCTGTGGTGCTTTTAGGGCTCCGGAAATTATCATTTTTGACAAGGGCCTTTTTAATTTATTGCGGATCACCGCCTTAAGGGGCCTTACACCATAGGTCGGTGAGAAGCCGTCTAAGGAAAGGTGGTCTTTGGTCTTCTTATCGATTTCAAGTGTAATGCCAAGGCGATCGGTCAAGGCCAACAGCTCTTTCTTAAGGTGTAGGTCAAAAATTAAGGGTGCGTTCTTTTCAGATATTGGGGCAAAGGGCACAATTTCAGTAATACGTCCTAAAAACTCAGGTCTGAAATACGGGGCCATAATCTCTAAAATTTCATCGGAAGAAGGTGTTTTGCCTTCTGATATGCTTTTTGAAATAAACTCTGAACCGATGTTCGAGGTAAATAGAATAACGGCATTTGAAAAATCGCCTACCTTGCCCAATCTATCGTTCAGCTTTCCTTCATCCAAAATCTGGAGAAAAACATCAAAAACCGATTGGTGCGCTTTTTCGATTTCGTCGAACAAGACGATAGAGTATGGTTTTTGTCTGATCTTGTTCACTAGCATTCCGCCTTCTTCATAACCTACATAGCCAGGGGGTGCCCCATACAATAAGGCAGCTGAATGTTCTTCTTTAAATTCAGACATGTCAAATCTGATAATGGCGCTTTCATCATTAAAAAGAAATTCTGCCAAAGATTTGGCCAATTCGGTTTTTCCTGTTCCTGTAGGGCCAGAGAAGAAGAAAGAACCAATAGGTTGCCCAGCCTTTGACAAACCTGATCTAGATTCTATAATGGCCTCAGCAACCGTTTTTATGGCGTTATCTTGACCTATCACACGCTTTTTCAGCGTGTCTTCCATATCCATTAACCGTTCGCGTTCCTGAGTTTGGACCTTGCCGGCCGGTATGCCCGTAATATTGGAGACCATGGCCGCCAGATCTTCTTCGTCAATGACCGTTAATTCTTTTTTGGAGTGTTTTTCAATGGCATCGAGCAAGGCGTTGATATAATCTATTTTTTTTGTGTACGAAGAAAATGATAAGGCATCTTCGGTATCGAACTTACCGAGCACTATGGGGCTTAATTTGTTTTTTACCGCCATATATACCCAATCTATCTCTTCTTTACGCTGTTCTTCAGATAGATCAGACGCCTTTTTATCGATTGCGGCCAGTTGGGCCTTAAGATCTTTTAAATCACTGGGCAGTGATTGTTTTGATACATTGGCCGCTGCCATGGTTCGATCCACAAGATCCAAGGCGGCATCTGGCAAACTCTTTTCTTTTAGGTATCTTTTTGAAAATCGCACTGCCTCTTTCAGGGCATCGTCAGAAACTTCTAATTTATGATGTTCCGTATAAACTTGGCCTACGTTTTTTAAGATCCTAAATGCCATTTCATTATCGGGCTCTTCTAAGGTGACTGTTTCAAAACGGCGGCTAAGGCCATCATCCGTGGCGATGTGCTTTCTGAAGTTATCTGAAGTGGTGATGCCGATAATGATGACCTCCCCCTTGTTCAATTCTGATTTTATTACGTTTAAAATACCTTGGCTGGCCGATGCGTCCTGTAACAACGAATGAAAATCATCAATGACCACTATAGGCATATTCAATGCTTTTGCCTCATTGAAAATACTTTGTAACCGATCCTCTACTTCCCCCTTATAGGAAGCGCCGGACAGTAGGGCTGCGGTGTCTATTTCCAACAAGCTTGCTTGCTGAAGTGTTTCAACGGTTCTGCCGTGGTGTATCTCTGCTGCCAGATTCTGGATCAGCACGGTTTTTCCCACACCTGGTTCGCCTTGTACAATTACATTGGGTTTAGACTTACGGCTAAGAATTTCGGTGATTTTCTTTAATTCCTTGTCCCTGTTTATGATATAGTCAAAATCGCCATTGGCTGCTTCGGCCAATAGTTCTGAGGTGTATTTTTTTAATGTATCGGTAGATGCGGTGACCGTACTTTCTTCATTTATAGTACTGGTCTTCGCAATTTTTTTGCCGGTATTTGGTTTTTTTACCGTTTCGGCAAGCTGATTGTGGTTTACGGGCAATGACTTCAACTGGTCAAAGCTGAAACCCACACCTGGGGTTATCGCAGCGATGAACAAGCTCATTAGGTCTACATCGTCTTTGCCCAACTTTGTTCTCAGATCTTCGGCCTCTACAAAAATCAGTTTAGCGGCCGCATCTGCCTCTATTTCGGTTTTTCTTGACAATCTCTTGGGATGGCCCTCTAAATTGACATCGGCCCATTCTTCAATAAAATACACATCTATGCCCAAATTATGGAGGGTACGCAATAAGGTCAAATCGCGATTTAAGACCGCTTTGATCAAATGGGGCGGCCCATAGTATTGGTGCTGGTGGTCTTCGGCAATTTGTGACGCTATATGTATTGCTTTTTCAACTTCGTTGCTCATCTACGGTTAGTTTCTGTTTAAGCGCCTCGATAGTTCCAGCGCATTTTCCAATTGCTTTATTTCTTTTTCATATTCTTCAAGCTGATCGTTCAGGTCCTCAATTTCATTTCTGGCATTTTCTACTTGTTTCAGGTCCCGTTTGGCATCCATCAATTTCTTGTAGGTGAGGATCAGGTTTTCGTACATGCTTTTATCATCAAGCGAATCTTTGGGAATATCACTTTTGATATCGATCAGATCGGCATTGATCGATTGTTCCAGGAAGAAGTAGCCTTCTTTGGTGTTGTCGAGTGAATCTATAAGCTTGTCGATTTTTTCGAGCTCGCTGATGAATTTTTTCTGGTACAAGAACTCATATCGGATCTTTTTGTTTTCAGCCCTTAAAACCTCATTCTCTTTCCAAGGTAGTTTATAACTGAAGAATATAGCCGTAAACAGTATGCCCACGGTTATAGCGAACATGAGCAAAAAGAGCAGAAAAGAAGACACTCTTTCCTTTTTATTTAAAATTTCCATAGTCTGTACTTTTATTAGTGAAACTCTTCCGAAACCTCGGGAGTTAGTTGAGCTAATCGCGCTTTTTCAGCGAGACACCTTGGTCCTTGCCCCCCTCTTGACTCTTCGGTGCCAGTATAGGGTTCGGCCCTTGCTTGGGGTCTAACCTAACTTTTTATTCAGCTAAGAAAGAAGGGCCTCCTGATTTTCTTGGCTTCCTGTCTTTCACAATGTTTTCATTGACAAAAATACCCATATCCCTACGTTTTCCAATATAATCTACCTGTGTCAGTACGGTAAAGAGTTTATCGATCGTATTCATGAAACCCGAGACTATTTCTATATTTTGACCAACGTCATTATGGTTGTAGCTTATATTGATGATATCGGTGAATATTTTTTCGTAGTCACCACCTTTTAGGTCCGTCCATTCACCAAAGTAGTTGAACAATTGTTCTTTGTTCTCTGGTGATGATACATCTACGGATCCTTTGAACAAGCGTGCAAAACTCACTATTATATCCAATAATTTTTTAGGATGCATATGGTACTCTTCCCACTTTACATAGGTAATCTGTTGTGCGAGATATGCATATACCTTATCTACAACAATATGCATGGCATCTGCTATGGGGTTGTCACTTTGTTTAGAAGATATTTTTTGGGCGATCAGAATGGCGTTCCTCTCGGTCATCTTCAAAAAGCCTTCTGTATCATTGTAAAAATCGATAAGACTGCTATCTGCGCCCAAGGTTGTGGCAGGGGGTATGTACCCAGACAAAATGAGCAGGGTATTGCCCTCTTTTACGATTTTGGCAATTGGCAATTGGTTGCCGCCCAATTCTGATTTTTCAAGCTCTTTGGCATTTGCAAAAGAAAAATAATGACCATTGTTCAAAAAAGGATGTCTAGGGGGTATTTCTTTCGGGTCTTGTTCTCCAAAAGCAACTTGGTTTTCTTCGTCAATATTGATAAGAACATAGCCTTCTTCGAATTTTTTGTTGGCAAACCCCTCAACAATGAGCTCGTCTTCAACAGCAGGGGTTTGTTGGGTGATTTCGATCCTATTGCCATTGGGGGTTATGGCACGGAGTTTTTTGATCGATATTTTTAAGCTTTTATGAACATCGATATTGATGGCATATTCATTGTTCTCGCTTAAATAGGAAGCCAATAGGCCATAGCCATGCCTCCCCATTTGTAAGCTAACACTGGCTTTCACACTATTGTCGGCAAAATTTTGAAGGTTTTGAAAATGCTCTTTTGAGATCTTCATTCCATCGATCCAGTTTATTTTGAAATTCTTAATATCTTCTATCATAAGTTACACTGTTTAAATGCGTTGGCATACGACTACGTTGCTGTCTTCAAGGTTGTTCTGCTCAACGGTAAGTTCAGGGTTTATATGCCTAGATGCCCAGAACCATTGGGGTTTAGTGTAAAAATACCATCCATGGGGGTCTCCTGAATCTTCCGTTAGTTCTATTTTAGTGGTTGTTTTTTTATCGTTATAATCGTTAATGAAGAAAAAGAACAGTCTTCCAAAATCCATATCTTTCGGTGCTTTGGCCTTGAAGCTTGTCATATGGCTTTCTTGGGTGTTCTTATAAAACATAAAGTTGAGCACTATCATGTTGTTCAGTTCATAGTGTTTGGGCGATTGGTACTTATTGCCCAAAGGGTAGTACCATTTAGAATAAAGCTTTACAGGAATGCCCACTGAACAATTGAACAGTACGAAAAAACAAGTTGGCAGCACAAAGGCCAATATGATTAAAAGGTAATAGGCTAAATATAACAGGTCTTTAAAGTAGCTGGCAATTAGAATAATGGGGACCACCAGAGCGAATGACGTAATAAGTGCGAACAGTATTTCTTTAAATTGATTGGGCGAATCGAACTTATCGAATATATAGCGATAGAAATAGCGATGCAGGCCGCCCAGAACGAACGCAAAGGCCAGCATTGAAAAGTAGCGTAACATCAGCGAGGTCTGTTGCAGGTTATAGATTATGGAAATAAATATGGCCATGATCAAAACGCCAAAAACCAAATAGGCATAATATTTTTTCCGTTGTTTTTTAAACCCAGGGGTTTTTGCCGAAAATAGGCGCAACGCCAAAACGACAACGACCAAGATGATGGCAAAGGGAACCAATGCCTCAAAACTGATAAGGGTTTTCAGATATTGTCTGACCATAGGTATTTAAATTGTTGAGGATATTCCGAGCCTACCCGCATAGACGGCGTCGCTTATCACAAATCCTCGTTTTTTATCTTCTACCGTAAAGTTAACTTCAAAATCACATTCAAAAGGTAACGTATGCTCTAAAAAAAAGCCGACAACGGCAATAACGTTTCCATCAGGTAAATATTTCTCTATTTCCTCTGGGCGTTTGACCTTGCTTAACGTAAATGTATATTTGGGCAAAAAAGTCTTGCCACTGATCTCTGTTGCCAAATTCACGCCCAATTGCAGAGGGGAACCGTCATTTTCTTCATAGGTGTCCAGGTCGGCACATTCTTTGGTCACAACGATATCTTCTTGTACAATGTTCTCCAATATGATTGTCAACAGTGGTAGATCTCCCGCGATCATGTACATGAACGGCATGGTTTTTAAAATTTTTGTTGCCATTGTTTTTGGAAACCTCGAATCTATGTTCCATAAGTTGTTCAAGAAGTTTACCAGCTCTGAACTCCCCAACGACGTGAAGATATTGTTTTCTTCTTTTTCTGCCGTAACTTTGTGCAAGAAAAACTCTTCTTCCAGAGGTTTGAAAAATGTACGGGCACTTTCTTCCTCAGCTTTTCGATTTTTGTAATCATTCACCATATTCGCGACAAACGGCGTGCTACTATAGGTTGCATGAAAGAAACGTTCGGGAAAAACGTCGTACAGACTTCTTCGACTGAGCTGCACCATTATTTTTTCACCTTCTTTATCTTTCTCGATACCTGTAATATCTTTACTGAAACGTCTTTTGAAATAGTCTGAAAATAAATACCGAACAGGAATTTTATCCTCTAAAAATGCAGCAAAGGTCTCTGCTTTGAGGTCAAAGTCCAAACCTGACACTTCTTGCTGTATGGCCTTTACCGAATACTTGTTTTTCATAAATCAATTGTTCTTGTTCAACAACCTTGCGGAAGCTACGTATTTATCTTGCCAATAATCATCATTAAGATCCACTATTTCAACGCCCCGTGGCGAATTGGAACCTAAAAATTTTCCGTTTTGAAGGTAAATGCCCACATGCGAGACTATCTTGTCTTTGTGGCGTAGCCTAAAAAAAACCAAATCTCCCTGTTTTAAATACTTCTGGCCTTTAAACTGTGCTTTGGTGTTCAGGTAAAACTGTTCAATAGAGGTTCTTGGCAGTTGTTGCCCATATACATCTTTATAAACGTGCTGAACAAAAGCTGAACAGTCAACCCCCCTTTTTGTCGTACCGCCCCATAAGTAGGGTACGCCAAGCCACTTGTTTATCGTATGGTACAATTTTTCATTTTCAATTTCATTGTCTTTTATTCCTAAAATACGGGCGAACTTTGTTCTATCCTCCTTGCTTAGATAAGTAGGTGGTGTACCGGGTTTTGTACCGGTCGCCGCCGTTTGCCCAACTTGGCCCGTATCTTTTTGTTCTTGCAGTCTTCTCGCTTTTTCCATCTCTTCTTTGTAGAAAAGACGGTCAGGGCCATTGAATGTTTTTCTAGCGCATCCACTGACATATACAATAACTAATAAAAACAACAGTTTTAATTTCATATAAAGAACTGTAATTTTAGAATTTGGATTAAGTTTACACGGCAAGATAACAACTATGCAGAACAAAAGTATAAAAACCCATTTTGACCGAAACGTTTTTCTAACCTTTTTAGTATTTCTTATGGGAGGATTATCCATACTATCGTTCAAAATGAACAGTAAGGTAGACTGTTCTAATGTTGATTTTGATATTATCGCCAATTCGTACACGACCGAAGACCTCATAGAATTTAAAAGCACCGACGGTTCGGGCGTTGACTGGGTCTGGCATTTTGATGATAAGACCGTTCCAATGTTTCGTTCGAACGTGGTGCACCAATTTACCAAGCCCGGCAAATATAAAATCACTTTAGAGATGAACGGGCAGTGTAAAAAAACCAAGGAGGTGGTCATTTCAAAAAGAAGGGTGTTGGTGTCACCTGAGCTTGTTCCAACAATAAACCTTCCTAAAAATGTAAGGGTGGGCGATGAGGCCGTCTTCTCAAATGACTCCCATTTTGCCAGATCCTGGCAATGGAGCTTCGGCGAGACCATGGCGATCGATGGGAGGAACAGAGAAGAGAAATACATCTTTGAAAGACCTGGCGAAAAAACAATTCTACTAGTGGTCAACGGCGACCAAAGGCATGGTGCAAAGCAACGGATTACAGTACTTCCCGAAAAAAAGAAAAAAAGAAGAAGAGTGGTCACACGTAGAGAGGACCCCATTGAAACGGTGTTGCAGGATCAAATAGCAAGCAAACCACAAGAAGATACGCAGACAGCAATTGAAGATGCTGAAAAAGTGGAGAGAATCGAGATTTCAAGTGACAAGATCCGTCAAATGCTGGTTGGGTATTCTACAAGAAGTATAGACGATAGGGCGATACGCGAATATTTTTGTTACAGTACTATTCCGGTATTCAATAAAAATGGCAATAGGGTAACGGTAAACCAGTTCTTTAAGGAAATAAGGGATGTCAAAATAGAGCTTAAGAACATTACGCTTGTAAAAGATTCAAGAACGGGCTGTATAAAAAGCATGACAATCGATATGCGTTTAAAGAAAGGGATTTTTTGGAAGAGCTTCTAACAGTATTGACAATGGACGTTGGATGCTGGATGTTGGACGTTCAGTGAGTTGAAATAAATTTACAATTCCCATGTCCGTCAGGTCAATGACTTCAAACCAAATCGGGTTTCATGCCAAAAGGAGTTCCGTTCGTTGTCAAACCTATGGCACTTTGGCTCAAAAGATTCTGAAGTTTAGTTGTGATTTGACCTCCAAAACCCGCTTTTCGCACCCTAAAATGTTATTTTACAGAGTGGTCAATGCATTTCGTCGAATATTTTTTGTGGATCAAAACATAATTTGTAATTTAGATATGTTCTTATGTAACATTTTTTAATTTTAATCAGGTAATATTTACCACAAAAACAATTTATTATGTCTTTTAAAGCAAAATTAAAAGTAGCAGGAAAAGAGTACACGGTCTTACATTGCTCTTACGATCTAAACCAAGAAGTGGATCCAACAGGTAGGCCATCTTCCGTAACAAGGGGAGGTAGAATTTATTTGACCGTTGAATCGAACGGTGAGACCGGCTTTTTTGAATGGATGACCAATAATTTCGAAAGAAAGGATGGTACCGTCGTTTTCAGCAAAAGAGATTCTGATGCCACTTTAAAAGAAATCACTTTCAAAGAAGGGTATTTGATCAAGTACAAGGAAAGTTTCGATTATTCAGGGCAAAACCCCTTGACAGAGACTTTTACCATATCGGCCAAAGAGTTGGCCAGTGGTGGCGGTGAGCATGTCAACGAGTGGGTATAACGCCTAAAAACATGTATTTTTCAGAAAGGAGGCATACGTTATGCCTCCTTTTTTCGTTTTATGTCCTAGATATGTCTTGCGTATAAGTATTTTTTGATTAATTTTAACACATAAAAGTATATTTTATGGCTAACAGTAATATAGGGATCGGGGGCAATGTGGTAAAAGGGGATGCCAACGAGGCACTTAACGAGATACCCCAGAACAGAACCTTGATCGCAGGTAAATTGACACCCAACGCCCCGGTGAAACCAGAAGTGGTAGAAGGGTTGAGAACGGTCGAAGATGTTTTTGAACATTTTGAGCCCGAACTGAAAATGCCCTTTGAGGATAAGGAAGGGGGAACGGTAAACGAAACCTTAAGCTTCAAAAACCTTGGTGATTTTGGTAAAAAAGGCATTATAGACAATAGTGTTTTCTTAAAAGAACTGCAAATCGAGAGCGATCAATACAAAAAAATCATCAAACAATTGAAAACCAATAAAATCTTAAAGTCGGCCCTGCAAGATCCAGAAGCCAAAGAAGCGTTGGTGCAGACCATTGATGCACTGATCAATGAGATCAAAACCACCAAATAAGAATTTATCCCAAAAAAGATATGGCGAATACATCCGACAGTAAAAAAGGATTAAAATTAAGCGACAAGCCCTATATAGATCAGATCAAAGAAAAATCGGATGCCCTTGCAAAGTACGGTGGCTATGATTTATTGGAATCTGCCATTGATGATGTGCAGAACTTGAACCCAGATCGTAAGGCCAGGCGCAAAATGTTCTTAACTGAAAACAACAAAAAGAAAGAACGTGAAGCCTTGCAGAAAATTTTAGAGCTCTGGTCCGACACCTTAAAATCAGGTGATGATATTATCGAGCAGGTACAAGCTGCAGATGATAAGGCCAAGCAATCGGAAGAAGTGCTCACCAAAAATTTAAAACTGGCCCTAGAGGAGTCCAAAGAATTGGAAACGTCGTACCGTTCGGTAGCACTGTTCTATAAGAACACCGATATGCCCTCAATTAAGAACGTCTCGATATTGAACGCGGAACTGGATCAGTTACAAGATCTTGACAATACGCGCTTCTTTGACCATATAAGGGAAGAACTGATTTCTAAATACGACCGTTTGGATCTGCGCGAAAACTATTCTTTGATGGTACTGCCAGGTTATCTGGGCTCAAAATCAGTAGTGGACAAGTGGGCAAAACTGGCCCATGAGAACAAAGTCACCCTAATAACCGACTTTGCCCACCTTGATGAACCTGACGATGTGATGGAAATGTTCGAAAGTGCCAACTTGGCAAGTGGTGATATGTACCTTTCAAATACCATAATGACCTGTAACTGGCTGGTAGGCCGTGGCAAGAGCGAAGAAGTTGGCGAAGAAGAAGATGTTCACGTACCGCCTTCCGGGGCCTTGGCGGGTAAAATATACAAGACGCTGATGTCACAGGTCACCGCCGGTAAAAAACATGGGGGGTTAAGTGAAGTTGACGGGGTGCGTTTCGATCTCAGAAAAAGTGAAATCGCAAACCTTGAAAACTTGGGCTTGGTGCCTATGGTGAACGAGTACGGCAAGGTAATGGCCTTTTCCGCAAAAACCCTGTTCAATGGTGATAATCTAGGGCTGCAGACCTATTCAGTGGTACGGGTGTTCGACTATGTCGCCAAGGTCTTGATGGATTTTCTCAACCGTAGGGCCTTTGAGAACTTCAGTACCAAGACCCGAAAAGAAATACAGAACCAGATCATACGTTTTCTAGATGGTATAACAGGCCCGGACAAGCTCATAGAAAATTTTGAGATCCGCAGGTTCGAGCAAGACCCCAACCAAAAAGACCGTATATATTTAGACGTCCGCCTAAAACCATATTTTCCCGCCAAGAACTTTTTGATAAAGATGGACGGGCAAAAAGGTGATGAGGGTACTGAATGGGACACTGATTATGAGCAGCAATAAGTTCTAATCGGGAGGACTAACTATATTAGTTATAGCACCTCTAATTGGATAGTACTGATTATGAGGTGATATTGAACTCATCTTGAGCTTTTGTTGGAACCGATATTTTTGGCTTTCTGTGCCTGCTGGCTATGCTTACTTTCTTTCTTGTCATTTCTAAAAATTCAAAAATAACTGTGACTTATCCGTAGTTTTATACTTGACACTAGTAGTTTGATCTGTTCAGGTAGCCTTGCCATTTTATGCAAATTTTAGAAATGTAATAGAACTGCAATTAATCGAAGTTGGTTTCTGATTGTTTGTAGCCTTTCTCGAAAATTGTTTCAGCAATAACCTTTCCCTCGGGACTATAGCGTTTCCATTTACCATCCATTTTTCCATCTACATATTGCCCTTCTATATAAATAGTACCTTCCCTGTTGTACTCCTTATGAATACCGTCCTGAATTCCCTTTTTGTATTCATGTTCGTAATATAGCTGACCCTTGTTCGAGTACTTAGTTTCGATTCCGTCTTTTTTACCGTCTTTATAGGTAGTACTGTAGGTTTTAATGCCAAGCTCATTGTAAGTTTCAAAGACACCGTTTTTGCCCTTACTATTGAAACTGCCGATTGACCTGATATCACCATTTCTAAAATATTGTTTTTCACTGGTCTTAAGACCATTCTCGTAGGTGACACTATATTCTTTTTTCTCTTCTTCATTATATGCTTCCGCAAGACCGTGAGGTTTACCGTCTACATAACTTGCCACTTTTTTTAATGACCCATCAGCGTGAAATTTTTTTTCTTCGTAGCTCTTGGGGGCAGCGTATTTTTTACTCCATTTCTTTTGTCCGTTTTCCCATGTTTCATTCCAAGTGCCCGTGGGTTGCCCGTTTTTATAATATTGTGTGGTGATTGATTTTCGATCGTTGCTTTGAGGATGTTTGGTAGTCGATGTCCATTTTCCTTCTTTGACTCCATTTTTATAGGTTTCAGTACGCATGGCATTACCATCTCTATCAAAGGAAATCCATTCTCCATTTTCCTTGCCATCTTTCCAATATGATTTGTTTTGGATTTCTCCATTTTGGTAGTAGGTCAATGCCTCGCCATTAGGAACACCTTTAGTAAAGGTGGAAGTGTAATCGAGATTGCCGAAGCTGTCATAGGCGGTCCATTTTCCGTCCACTTTTCCTTCGATGAAAATAGCTTCGCTGTATGCTCCAGACAATTCGGCTATTTTAAAAAAACCATTTAAAACCTCTTTGCTGCTGTCATAATATATAATCTCTTTGCCAAACTTGGCAGTGCTAACGTAATCAATAACAGTTGGGTTCTTGTCTTGGGCATTAGTTAGAGAAGGAGCTGATATAAATAAGAATAAAATAAGGTTCCACATTAAAAAAGGGCGGTAATGTACGAAGAAGGAAGATAAATTCATTTGTTCAAGCATTGATTTTTAATTGGTTTCAAAATTAGTTAAAAATTATGTGTTTTAGTGTATCTCGGGCAGAAAACAGCAGAGGAGGTCATTGTTGTCGGGCAAAGATCCACCTAAAGCCTGTTCAGTCACATATTTATTGGGGCATTCGCCCATGTTCTTACATCAATAGTTCGGTAAGTTTTGTATATAATTTATTTTCAAGAAGTTAGATGACAACAAGTTAATGTTTCAACTATTTGATTTTCAGCACTTTTATCTAAATAATTCCCCGACGGCTCTGCCTCGGGCCTGCCGGACAGGCAGGCAGGGTTTCCTATTTACCTCTTCTTCGGAGAGGTCAGAACTGCCATTTTCGGCAGTTCTGGGTGAGGTTGAATACAAAATTTCGGTTTTTGGCCCTGAGGCCAAAATGAAACCGGCGAAACCTGCCAGCCGGCAGGCTGGTACCTCTATGGCTCTGCCTCGAGGATAGTCGGTTTCAAGAATTTTTTAATTCATAATTCAGCATTCATAATTACACGAAGTGTTGTACATATAACCTACTTTCAATTTGTTACAGCCCTGTCTTTTAACGGACATTAATGTAAAAAACCTGCATTTCAACGATTTTTTTTTGTAAGAAAGTGAATGTTGCGTACCTTAACATAAAATCCTGATAAATGTCATTTTTAGCAAAACTGATCGTAGACGGTCAAGAATACAACGTGCTGCACTGCACCTATAACTTTGAACAGCCCATGGACGACACGGGCAAACCCTCGGGAAAGCCCCGTGGCGGACAAATTACGGTCACCTTGGAATCACAGGGGAAATACGGCCTCTTGCACTGGATGGCCTCACCCGAACAGACCAAGGACGGGACCATCACCTTCTACAAGCGCGACGCCATGTCACGCCTGCAAGAGGTCATCTTTAAAAAAGCGTACTGTGTAAGCTTGGTGGAGAATTTTGACGCCAATAGCGCCACGCCCATGCAAAAGCGCATCGTGATATCGGCAAGGACCATTACCATCGGCGATATGGACTTTGAGAACAAGTGGGGCGAGTAAATTGATCCGTTGTTATTATGGAAGACGAAATACTACAAGAACTCGACAGCATTCTAAGCCCCGCCATACGGCAGGCATGGAGCTCGGCCGACCGCAACTGCCACGGGACCGATCCAAGAGAGGCTTTTTTGGATCATTTCAAGATACGGATGGACCATACCCGTGTCGATCTCTCCAGGGCCATGTACAAGCTCGATCTGGCCATGAAAGGCCATACCACCTCTGTAGAGCGGGCGGCCCACGGCTTTGTGCGAAGTAGCCCCCAAGATACGGGAGGGTTCCCCGATGTCGATGCCAGCGACTATGTAAAGGAGACCAAAGACGGGCTCCGGGTGTGGAACGGCACACGATGGGTGCAGCTCTCAAAGAAGGCCAATATAAAGGTAGAGGTCTTTCAAGATTCGGGGAACGGCCATAAAACGGCGGTCAGGGTATGGGCGCGTGACGAGGCCACCAACACCACGGTACGCTATGTGGACAATGACATCGAGGCCCCGGGCCATGACCTTTCCCATACCCAAGTGGGGGATTTTGATATGGAAGACGATCTTGCCGCTACAAAACGGAACGGCTATTGGGAAGACCCCATGTACAATATGGCAAAAATGGGCGCCGGCATTGGCGGCCTTACCGCCGGGGCCTTGGAACTGCGGCACGTGGGCAACCTCACCCCCTGGCGCAGTATAGAAAATTCAAGAGGTTGGGCACACTTGAAAAACGGCAAGTACATAGGCTTGTCCAAACAAAAAGGGATAGGTGCGGGCGGCTACCAAAAAGGGGTCCGGGGCGCTGTTAAAAATACCAAGTATTTTAAGGGGGCGGGCAGGATATTTTTTGGAGCAAGTGTTATTTTTAGCGGATATGAATCTTATAGGGCTTTCGAAACAAACGATTCTAATCAGAATGAGATCTATACCAAAGCAGTAGTGGATATAACCATAGGCTATATTGGAGTACTAGGAGGTCCCGTAGGCTGGGTAGTGTCGGGCACCTATTTTATCCTGGACGCTTCCGGCGCCTTTGGCGACTGGGGCAAGTCTGCCGCCGCCCTGCAATGGGAACGGCAACAAGAGCAGAACATGCTACGGGAAATACGTATGAACTATGGCCAGCGCATCAAGTCCCTGGAATTTGAGGTAGACTATGCTGCACCCTTAGAGCAGCGGGTACGTGAAATGTACCTAGAG
>JAJRSY010000063.1 GCA_024278565.1 Bacteroidota bacterium | reverse complement strand
GGGGGGCGATGTGAATACCGACAACTATATCTTCTATGAGGTAAGGCCGAAACAGACCGAATTTTCGCTGACTCGTAAATTAGGAATTTCCTATAAAGACCTGCTTGCCCTGAACCCTGATTTGAAGAATGGGCTTAAAGCGGGCATGGTATTGAAATTGCCCAAAGAACAAACCGGTGATTTTGAAGTTAGAAATGCACTCGTTTTGGATAAGATCGATCTGTTGGACAGTATCAATACCGCCAACAGGCCAAAATTACTGATTCTTTTACCCTTTCGATTGAATAAACTCAATTTGGCCAATAAGAACTTGGTCAAAAAGAATATAGAAAAAAGAAACAGTCTTAAATATAGCTTGGGGCTTTATTCAGGGGCTTTGATTGCATTGGACTCTATTGCCTCGTTGGGCATATCGGTAGATGTAAAAACCTTTGACAACCAGCTTGATTTGGTGAAGACCAAAGAAATTCTACTTCGTGAGAATTTGGCAGATGTAAGTGCCATCATCGGCCCATTGGACGTGCCGTCGCTAAGAGAGGTCGCTGTAAGAGCTTCAGCCCACCAAGTACCCGTAATTGCACCCATACCCACAAATACAGATTTGAGTATGGGCAATGTTTTCTTTTCTTATACATCAGGTACCGCATTGCGTAACCGGATGCTAAAATATATTGAAGAAAAAATAACAGATCAAAATGTTATTGTTATTGCCGACGGCCTGAATAATGCCGTCAAAGATTCAATACTTGCAAAATTTCCCGAGGCAAAAATTATAACGGTTAAAGAGGAAGAAAAAAACATAAGTATAAGTATTAAAGATTTAACTGGAAAGCTATCAGAAAATACCGAGAACTGGGTTTTTGTTGAAACCAACAATTATAAATTGGTGTCAAGTGTCAGCTCTATTTTAAACTCTCTAATCACCAAAGATATCAAGGTAAGAATGTTCACCACCAATAAGAACAGGGCATTTGATAGCGATGTCATTTCTGGTTCGCATTTGTCAAATCTTAACTTTACGTATCCATCGGTATACAGAGAGGTGAGCAACAGCGGTTTTGTCAAAAGGTACCGCAAGCGGTTTGGTGAAGTCCCAGATCGGTATGCCGTTCGCGGATTTGATATCACCTACGATCTCTTACTGAAACTGGCTTATAAGGGCAATTTGACCCAAGCCACACAACTTATAGGTGAAACTGAATATACGGGCAACAAATTTTCGTACGAGAAGGACTTTGCTTCCGGCTATTTCAACCAAGCTTCATATATCATGTATTACAATGAGATGAGGATCAAAGAAATAAAGGAGTAAAATGACATCAAAAATTACTTATACGGGTGAATTGCGAACAATCTGTGAACATATAAGTTCGGGCGACACTTTTATTACCGATGCCCCGCTGGACAATAACGGCCTTGGCCAAGCCTTTTCGCCAACCGATACCATCGCCACTGGTCTGGCAAGTTGTATGCTGACCATGATGGGTATAAAGGCCAGAGACCTGAATGGTGATTTGATCAACGCCACGGCCGAGGTCACCAAGTATATGGCGACTGGTCCACGGCGTATTTCTAAAATTGAGGTTATTTTGAGCTTACCCTCTTCTATCTCCGAAAAAAACAGGAAAATATTGGTCAATACTGCAAATACCTGTCCCGTGCTTTATAGCTTGCATCCCGATATTGAAAAAATAATTTCTTTCAATTGGGAGCTGTAAGTGTCTGTTCGGTATTTCAACTTTTTCAATAACGGACTTTGATTCTTCGTAAGATAATGAGGCGATTCCCCAAGGGTCTCGCTTTAGGGCAATGAGAGGGCTTTTGGCAATAGCTGTTGATAAGGTAATCTTTTTGGATCTTGCGAATCCATTCGGTTGCCACTAAAATAGATTGGGCAGCACCTCTAGGTCAAACTTAATTTAATAATGGATATTACTCCCGATAAAGATAAACTGATCGAACTTGCGCATTATAAAATGCCCTTTGGTAAATTCAAGGGAAGGTACCTTGTAGATCTGCCCGAGCCCTATTTGGTTTGGTTTAACCGTAAGGGTTTTCCTGATGGCAAATTGGGTTTTTTATTAAAATCTATGTTCGAGATCAAGGTAAACGGGTTGGAGCCCTTGATTCGCAAGATCCGAAAAGATTTTCCGGAGAATAAGCGCTGATTTCTTTTTGCAATTTGTACCTTTGAATCCCGTAATAAAGAAGTGCATACATGTCACAGACCAAGTATATTTTCGTTACGGGAGGCGTTACTTCATCCCTTGGAAAAGGAATCATAGCGGCATCATTGGCCAAATTGCTGCAAGCCCGTGGCTACAGGGTCACCATTCAAAAATTAGATCCCTATATCAATGTTGATCCCGGTACGTTGAACCCCTATGAACATGGCGAATGTTATGTTACCGATGATGGTGCCGAAACCGATTTGGATCTGGGCCATTACGAGCGGTTTTTAAATGTAAAGACTTCACAGGCCAATAATGTGACCACAGGTAGGATCTATCAAAGCGTAATCGATAAAGAAAGGCGCGGTGAGTTTTTGGGCAAGACCGTTCAGGTTGTTCCCCATATCACCAATGAGATCAAAGAACGTGTTCAGTTATTGGGCAACAGTGGGGAGTATGATATCGTGATCACCGAAATAGGTGGTACCGTAGGTGATATTGAATCGCTGCCTTATATTGAAGCTGTTCGCCAATTGCTTTGGGAGTTGGGTGATACCAACTGTATCGTTGTTCACTTAACTTTGGTGCCCTATCTTTCTGCTGCGGGTGAGTTAAAGACCAAACCCACTCAGCATTCTGTAAAAACTTTAATGGAAAGTGGCATCAAGGCCGATGTTCTGGTCTGTAGAACCGAACATGAGATTTCTAATGAAATAAGGGATAAACTGGCACTTTTTTGTAATGTGAAGCGTGAAGCGGTCATACAATCGATTGATGCCTCAACCATTTACGATGTGCCGCTAATGATGCAGGAAGAGGGATTAGACACCGTTGTGCTCAAGAAATTGGCATTGAAAGATGATAAAGTACCCGACCTTACCCAATGGAACCAGTTTTTAAAACAGCACAAAAACCCGAAGAACGAGGTGGTTATTGGTTTGATCGGAAAATATGTAGAACTGCAAGATTCGTACAAGTCGATTTTGGAATCGTTCATTCATGCAGGTGCTGTCAATGAGGTAAAAGTGAAGGTGCGGTCAATACATTCAGAACATATTGACAAGAACAATATTGCCGAAGAACTTAAAGGTTTGAACGGCATTCTCGTAGCTCCCGGTTTTGGAAAACGGGGTATTGAAGGAAAAATAAAAGCAGTACAATACGCCAGGGAAAACAAAATTCCCTACTTGGGTATATGTTTGGGCATGCAAATGGCGGTAATCGAATTTGCTAGAAATGTACTTGGTCTGTTAGAGGCCAATTCAACCGAAATGAACGAAACCACCCCGGATCCGGTCATTAATTTAATGGAAGAACAAAAGACCGTTACCAATAAAGGGGGCACCATGAGGTTGGGTGCTTGGTCATGTGAACTGGTAAATGGTACGCTTGCCACAAAGGTGTATAATGGTGCAATTGAAATATCTGAACGCCACCGTCACCGTTACGAGTTAAATAACGCCTATAAGGATCGCTTGATGGCAGGCGGACTCCTCGCTTCAGGCATCAATAAAGAAACCGGACTAGTGGAAATTGTGGAACTGCCCGATCACCCATGGTTTATTGGAGTTCAGTACCACCCTGAATACAAAAGCACTGTTGCCAACTCGCACCCGCTCTTCGTAGGCTTTGTCAAAGCGGCCCTAGAACACAAAAAAATAACAAACTAATGCCAGTTTGGCATAAACTGCGCAATTGGACATATATTTGCAAATCATTTTGAAATAGACCTGTCAGTATACTATACTATGGCAGGTCTTGCATAATTTAATACAGATGGAAGAAAAGAAACTGGATATCAATTCTATAATAGGCTTCGTGCTCATTTTTGGTATCCTCATTTTTATGTTTTACCAAAATAGGCCTACTCCTGAAGAAATAGAGGCCGAGAAAGCCAAGCAAGAACAAGTACAGGCCCAAACCAAGGCAGAGGAAACCAAAACGCAAGAGAACGTTGTTGCCGAAACACCGGTTATCGATCTTAAAGACTCCACCGCAGTTGCCAATTATAAGAGTACAATAGGTGCTTTTAGGTATACGAAACCCTCGGATACCACCACGAAATTGGAAAACGACCTGGTGTATTTGGAAATCAGCAATAAGGGAGGACAGATCATCGAGGCCAGAATGAAGCAGTTTCATACCTACGATTCCATTCCGATTTATTTGGTAAAAGACGGCAATGCCCTTTTCAACCTTAATTTTTCAACAGCTGATAATAGGGTGTTGAACACCAAGGATCTTTATTTTGAACCCTCGGTATCGAACAACGGTGATAACCAAGTACTTTCGATGAAGGCAAAGGTGGCACCGGATAAGTACCTCGAATACCGCTACGAAATGAAACCAGATGATTATTTGGTTGATTTCACCATTCGGTCACAGGGCCTGAACGGTCTTATAAATGTCAGTCAGCCCGTTACCCTTGAATGGAAATTAAAAGGGAAAAGGCACAATAAAAGTATTACCTATGAAAATAGATATACACGGTTGACCTACAAGCATGAAGACGATAAAATCAGTAAATTATCAGAAGGCAGTGATGATGAGGAATCAGAGATCGATGTTAAATGGCTGTCATACCGACAGCATTTTTTCAGTTCGATATTAGCTGTAAAAGATAAGTTTGAAAAAGCCGATCTGTCTTCTGTGAACCTAGTGGAAGATGAAAGTAAAACAGCTGGTTTCACCAAAGAGTTCGCCGCTGTGGTACCTTTGGAACTAAAAGGGGGTGAGTTGTTTCAAGAGATGAATTG
>JAJRSY010000062.1 GCA_024278565.1 Bacteroidota bacterium | reverse complement strand
CATCGAGAGCAGTTCGTCGATAATGGCCTGGCGCCCCTGTTCGTCGAGGCCTTCAAAGTATTCTGAAAAATCTTCCGGTATCATCGTCTTGTTTTTTCTAAAGATAGGTGTTGTTTAAGTCATATTATAGAATATAGCCTAGAACAATTGGATTATTCAGGACAAAATATTTATATTGGCCTGGACACCCATTTAAAAAGTTGGAAAACAACAATCCGGGTAGAAGACTCGTTTTACAAAACTTTTTCACAAGACCCGGAAGCGAAAACTCTTTTTGCCTATTTACAAAAGAATTTTCCGAACGCGAATTATTTTTCAGCATATGAGGCTAGTTTTAACGGTTTCAGGGCCCATAGGGAATTAAATGAACTAGGAATAAGGAACATCGTGGTAAACCCAGCTGACATACCCACTACCGATAAGGAACGCAAACAGAAAGAGGACGCCAGGGACAGTCGCAAGATAGCGGGGCAGCTTGCGGCATCAAAGCTGGAAGGCATCTATGTGCCCGGCATCCAATGTGAGGGCGACAGGTCGATGGTAAGGTTCCGAAAGACCCTGACCAAGGAAGTGGCAAGGAACAAATGCAGGGTAATCATTTTTATACTATCATGGGATTACTGTTCCCGGACAATTTACCGGTAAAACAAGTTGGTCAAAACGTTTTACCAACTGGTTGAAAGAATTGGATCTGCCTACCCATAGTTCAAAAGTAACCCTTGATTCGATTATCGAGCTGGTACTTTTTCTAAGAACGCAACAATACCGAACATTAAAGAATATAAAGGCATTGTCACAGACAGAAAAGTATAAAGATAATTTAGCATTACTTGCCAGTATTCCAGGTATAGGGCTGATAACGGCAATGACCATTTTGACCGAGCTGGACGATATATCGAGGTTCAAGAACCTGGACAGCTTATGTTCCTACGTAGGGTTGGTCCCCATGACGAATTCATCGGGGGAGTTCGACTCCGTGGGCCATATTACCAAAAGGCAGAACAAGGTGCCCGGAAGCATGTTGGTGGAAAGTTCATGGGTGGCCATAAGAAATGATCCTGCATTAATGTTGGCTTATCAAAAACTCATTAAGAGAATGAAACCGACCAAGGCCATTATAAGAATCGCGAAAAAAATGGTGAACAGAATACGATACGTTTTAAAAAACCAAGTACCCTATGTTAAAGCAGTTGTTGAATAAAGAAACTATAAAAATCAATATGATCATTAAAAGACCGCTATTTGTAACTTGCGACACCGATTTATCGGCAGTTCGTTTTGAATGGTCTGCGGCTTTACCTATAAGAATTTAATACGGGAAACCTGCCTGCCGGCAGGCAGGTGCGACCTCTTTTTTAGATGTTCGTTGATAGAAGGTTGATTTTATAGTTTATTTCGAAATATTTAACGTGGCATTATTGAAATGGAATAACTTTTTTAACGGACTTCGTCCTAAAAGTTATTTCCAATTCAACAGGCCATTAACATCATTATGCTATTTTTTAAATTTTATAAAAAATCAACTACCTGAAAAACAAATAGTTGACATTTTTAAGCTAAAAAAAGAACCATTTTATTAGGATTACAACATAGAAGTTACAAATTATTTAATTCCGTATAAAGTATTGCTATTGTTTGGTTTACAGACATTTTAGAACAAGACACCTTGCTTTTTATAATGGATCTATAATTATAATGAACGAAAATCCTGAATCATTACAAAGCGGTCTATCAATTAGTTGCAACCAGCCTGTCCGGCAGGCAGGTCAAGCCTGTCCGCCTTTGGAGGGTCTTGTCTTAAGTCTAACAGCGACCTGTGCTGAGCTTGTCGAAGTAAGCGGTCTTACGTCCCTGCCTGGCCGGCAGGTTTAACCGGACAGTACTGAATTTAAATAATTTTGCAACCGCTCTGCTTCGGGACTGCTGAACGGCACGGCAGCTGCTACCTCTTGGGCATTACCTTATTATAGTCGGTTTCAAGAAATTTTTTATTACATTGCAAGAAGTGTTCATCGCTAAAACGAACACCTAAGAGAACGCCTTGCTAAACTATACCACATACCTACACCAAGATGCTACAATTTGGGTGACCTTCGTACACGGCGCTGGGGGCAGCTCGTCTATTTGGTACAAACAGGTACGAGAGTTTCGAAAGCATTTCAATGTGCTGTTGCTCGATCTCAGGGGGCACGGTAATTCAAAGCCCAGTATAAAAGATGCTTTTAGCGAGAAGTACACCTTTGACTCGATAACCGATGATATCGTTAAGGTCGTGAATCATCTAAATATTGAAAAATCACATTTTGTTGGGGTTTCGTTGGGTACCATTCTCATACGAAATATCGCAGAGCGTTATCCGAACATGGTAGAGAGCATGGTTATGGGCGGTGCTATTATGAAGTTGGGTTTTAAATCTCAGGTTTTGATGCGTTTGGGTGTTATCTTTAAATCAATCGTGCCTTATATATGGCTATACAAATTTTTTGCCTTTGTGATCATGCCGAACAGCAATCATAGAGAATCAAGATCGCTTTTTGTTCGTGAAGCAAAAAAATTATATCAGAAAGAGTTTATCAGGTGGTTTAAATTGACTTCAGAAATCAATCCCCTGCTCCGATTTTTTCGTACCAATGACATTAAAATACCCACGCTATATGTAATGGGTGGCGAAGATCATCTCTTTTTGCCCTCGGTAAAGAAATTGGTGCAAAAGCATACCACATCAAGTCTGGTGTTGATCGAGCATTGTGGGCATGTTGTAAATGTTGAGCAACCAAAAATCTTCAATAATCTGGTCATCAATTATGTGTCTGATATAAGCTAGGGGGCTGTTCTTGCGCAAAAATACAAAATACAAAAAAACCGGTGCTCCCACCGGTTTTAACTAACTAACTCAAAAAATTACTAACTCAAATTTCTAGTGTCAAGGTTGCTGTCAAACTTGAACAGTTTCTTTTGTTGTTCTTAAAATAGTAGAACGGGTCAATCTTCAGAATAGTATAAACGATCACTACTAATTTTTTTATATTAATCTTGAAGGCTGAAAACCTTTTTTAAAAGATCCGTGGTTCTTGAAGCTGTTTGGGTACGTATCTCTTTTTCTTCAACGGCGATCATAGTAAAGACACCATCAAGAGCTTCTTGTGTGACGTAATCTGTCAAATTTGGGTTGACATTGTTGGTAAGTGGTATGCTATTGTACCTGGTAATAAGGTTGTTCCAGATCTTATCGGCTCCTACTTTTTCAAAAGAACTTTTTATTACAGGATTGAATTTAGCGTATAGCGCTGTTTGGGTGCGTTGGGTGAGGTATTTGGTAGCGGCATCATCACTGCCCAACAAAATAGATTTGGCATCGCTAAAGCTGATATTTTTTATGGCATTGATAAAAATAGGCGTAGCTTCACTCACAGCATCTTCGGCTGCACGGTTTAAAACACGCAGCCCTTCATCTGCCAAATTTCCCAGTCCAATGTCACGTAACGTCTTATCTACTTTCTGTAGGTCTTTTGGCAACAAAATCTTTACCAGGTCATTTTTCAGAAAACCGTCTTTTTGCGTGAGTTTGGTCACTCGCTTTTCAATGCCCATGTGCAAGGCTTCCCTTAATCCTCCCGCTATGTCAAGGGTTGAGGTGCTTTGTGGCAATTGGTTTACAACCTGTTGCAGTTCTCCGCAGGCCATCAACTGAAACACAACTAAAATCAAAAATGCTTTTTTCATTTCGTAAATTTATAATAAGGAAAAAGTGTAACTACCATTAGTGTCAAAATACATCTTTTGCGCCATAGGGTCGTTGAACGATCATTTCGTAGCTACTGCTATACAATGGTTTTTTGCCTAAATCTGGCACAAAATATATGATTGCCTATACGTTATTTCAGCTTGACTTGACATTAGAACGAAATACCAATGTCAATAGTATGCTTCTTTCTGAAAAAAACTGAATGATTGAAATTTGAAGGAGTATAAGCCAGTTCTTTAAGAAAAGATAACCGTCTTATTATTATAGACCATGGTTTTGTGCAGTACATGTAATTTTACGGCCCGTGAAAGAACGATTTTCTCAAGATCTCGACCCTTGGCTATAAAATCATCAATGGTGTGGGAGTGTGAAACAGTGGTTACGTCTTGTTCTATGATTGGGCCTGCATCAAGTTCTTCGGTCACGTAATGGCTTGTGGCACCTATGATTTTAACACCTCTTTTAAAAGCGGCATGATAGGGCTTGGCCCCTGCAAATGCAGGTAAAAAAGAATGGTGAATATTGATGATCTTGTCTGAATAGTTATCAATGATCGTACCGCTGACTATTTGCATATAACGCGCCAAAACAATGAAATCGACTCCGTTTTTTTTCAAAAGATCGAGTTGCTTGGTTTCGGCAGCGGCTTTGGTTTTTTTTGTGACGGGTATATGGTGGAAAGGAATCTCAAACTGATTGGCAATGTGCTTTAAATCAATATGGTTGCTAAGAATGAACGCAATCTTTATTTTTAGTTCACCCGAATTGTGCCTGCTCAATAAATCATATAGGCAGTGGTCGTATTTTGATACGAAGAGAGCCATTGTTGGTGTGCTGTCATCTGTGTGAAGGCTCCATTTCATTTTGTAGGGCAGGACCAAGCTGGTTTCAAATTCGTTTTTAAAAACGCTCATTGAAAATTTATCGGTGTTGAAATCACTTTCCAAGCGCATAAAAAAAACATCGGCCTGTTTGTCTACATGCTGGTCAAGGTAAATGATATTGCCGCCCTTGGCGTGAATAAACCCTGTGACCGCACACACGATTCCCGATTGGTCAGGGCAGTTGATGAGAATGGTTGTCTTCAAATTTTATGTCTTTTGAATAATCAAAATTAACACATAAAAGATGGTTGAAAGCGTCAAACTAAAGAAAAGGATGATTTTTAAGCGTTTATTGTAAGTAGTAGCTCAACGATCCCGTTAGTTCAAATTTTCGAGGCCAGGGTTGGGCAAAGACCCGCTCCATTTTCTAAAAGATGTGCGAAAACTTAATATTTCACTACGAAGAAGGTTGAGGTACTCCATCTCTTGTACACCGTCTTTTTCTAAACCCAAGCAGTATGAGTTTAGGTTTTGAATCATGATGTTTATGAATGTTGTGGTATGTATTCGCTCTACATTTGATGTAGAAGATTCGACCTGGGCTATTTTTTGCGGAATAAGATGGGTATCGGTAACTAAAGAATCGGCGATAGTGTCGCGCAGACTATTTGATTCATACAGTTTTATCAAATCTTTATTAAATGAAACATACGAAGCAATATGGCTGCTTATTTCACACAGTGCCAATGCTTTTCGGTAAACCGGTACGGATCCAAGGTTTTCGTTAACCATATTCTTAGTAATAGCAATACAAGACTATAAAGTTACGTTCAAATTATAGGTTTAGTATTTAAAATCGATAGTAATTATGTATTTTTACTTTCGAAACCAAATAATAATAGCGATTTAATTTTGAATGTAAATATCGATGATTTAAACTGGAAGATATTGGAAAGTCTTCAAGAGAATGCCCGAGAGTCTTTTGCGAATATTGGCCGCAAAGTCGGTTTAACGCCGCCAGCGGTAGCAGAGCGCGTGAGGAAGATGGAGGACCTCGGTATTTTACAGGGCTATAAGGCCATGGTGTCACATGCAATGACGGGGCATCAGCTAAAAGCAATCATAACCCTACGTGCTTTTATGGGCAAACTAAAACCTTTTTTGGCCTTGGTGATCTCTTTTGAAGAAGTAATCAATTGCTATCGAATAACGGGCAATGAGAATATTGTTATGGAGGTGGTGTTGAAAGATCAGTTTCATCTTGAGCAATTTATTGATAAGTTGATTCAATACGGTGAGACCCGTACCCATATCATACTTTCCAATGTTGTGACCAATGCGTCGATAACCAAAAATTTGGTTTAGATTTGTCAGCATTCGATTCTAGTAGGTTTGTTTTATTTAAGTGTGACTAATTGAAAAAGTTAAACGAGCTCAATGAATGCGTCTTGAATTATACTCCTGCCAAATGGAAATTCGGGAGAATCAAGGCAGGGCTTTTTTCCCATACCAAGGCAACCCCGAAGCTTTGGGGTTCGGCATAGCCTTAGCTACGGCGATAAATTTTAACGAAGGTATGGGGGAAAAGACCAAGCCTGCCGGCAGGCAGGTTGAAATTTTGGATTTTCATTTGGCAGGAGTATATTGTTTGGAACCGAGCCCGCCTGCCGGACGGGCAGGAATGAAGGCTTTCGTGCCATAATGAAGTCGTATTTTAGAGGGCGGTGCGATTAAAAATAGTAGAGGTCAGTAGTAAGCTACTTGCTTTTTTCATTGGTTTTGTGGCTTATTGCCCGTTCGAGCGCAGTCGAGGCCTTCTTAGAATTTGGTATAGTTCTCGACTGCGCTCGAACGGACAAAACAACAAACTACAGACAATCATATTATTATAATTAATTTTGCGTGTGTACTAATCTACCAACCTCTAAAAAAAACTGTAAAATGAGTGCGAATACTTGTAAGTAAACCTTTTAATCGTTTATTTTATACTATGGAATTGGACACGGTCAATGAATACCTGCAAATAGCTATAGATAAGGCTGTTTTCTTCTTGCCTAAAATATTTTTGGCGGGCTTGATTCTTTGGGTTGGTTTTAAAGTGGTGAAAAAACTGGTGAAACTAGTGGGTATCGCTTTAGAGAAAACAGGTTTTTCTGAAACGCTGAGGCCGTTTTTGTCATCCACGGTCAGTGTTATATTGAAAGGAGCAGTTCTTTTTGCAATTGCTTCCATTATCGGTGCTGATTTAACGGGTCTCATGGCAATTTTAGCCGCAGTGGGTTTTGCGGTTGGCATGGCGCTGCAGGGCAGTTTGGGCAATTTTGCCTCGGGTATATTGATACTGACCTTGAAACCCTATAAGATAGGAGATTGGATCCAGTTGGAAGACAAGTTCGGAAGGGTAGAGGAAATAGGTATTTTTAGTACTGATGTATTGACTCCCGGCAATAAAATATTGATTATCCCCAATTCAAAGATCACCGATTCAGTGGTGACCAATTTTTCTGAAAAAGGAAAGATTCGATTAGAGTTGAAAGTTACCATGCCGTACGATGAGAGTTTTCCCAAGGTGCAAAGAATCATTATTGATGCGCTTCTTGAACTTCCGAAGGTATTGAAAGA
This sequence comes from Bacteroidota bacterium, assembly GCA_024278565.1. GTDB lineage: Bacteria > Bacteroidota > Bacteroidia > Flavobacteriales > Flavobacteriaceae > Maribacter_C. The sequence continues at coordinate 1,762 of JAJRSY010000062.1, read as the reverse complement.
ACCGCTGCCCGATATTGGTATAGAAAACTTCGATAGTCATAGTGTGCAACTTCTTGTGCGTCCCTATGTATCACCCGATGATTATTGGGATGTTACTTTCGAATCGAACAAAGCGATAAAGCGCGCCTTTAGTGCCAATAATATAAAAGTGGCCTATTCTGAAGGCGTTGAAATGGGTGCGATCGGGGAATAGATTTATGGTTTCCGTACTACGAGCTAAATTGTTTTTGGGCTATATGGAATGGTTTTTTGGCTAGATTTTTGATAGTTGTTATATCATATGAAAAAAATAATATTCTTGTTTTTCCTTTGTAGTGCTATTTTTTATGGTACCGCTCAGCAACTGACCCTCAAAAAAGGAACCATTATCGATGACATACAGGTAAACGATTCAATTCAAGAAAATTTTGCACTCTACCTTCCGACCAGTTTTGAAGCTTCAAAAAAATGGCCTGTGGTCTTCGTTTTTGATGTGCAAGGGCGGGGTAAACAGGCCTTGAGCATGTTCAGAGAGGCAGCTGAGAAACAGGGATATATTTTGGCAGCATCAAATAATGTTCATGATAGTCTGCCCCTTTCGAAAAATATTCTGATTACCAGTAGAATGTTCACTAGTGTTTTTTCAATGTTTCCCATAAAAAAAGACAGAACTTATACCGCTGGCTTTTCTGGTGGGGCAAGATTGGCATCTTTGATACCAACCTTTATCAAAGAAGTACAGGGTGTGATTTCGTGTGGCTCGCCAATTGCCAATATTGAGGTTTTAAGCAGTAAAAACCGATTTCATTTTTTGGGTATTGTGGGTAATGAAGATTACAATTATACTTCGATGCTGAATTCGCAAAGAAGTTTGAACAAACTGAAATTCCCCAATCATGTCTTGTTGTTTGACGGGGGTCATGAGTGGCCGAGGTCAACCTACATAGCCAAGGCTTTCGAAATTTTCACTTTGGCTTCAATGGCCAAGGGTAAAATAGCTAAAGAAGATGCTTTTATCGATGATGCCTACCGTAGTAATTTGGGTAGGGTAAGTACGTTGATAGCGGCAAATAAACCTTTGATGGCCAATACCCTTTTGAGCCAGATGATAGCCGTTTATAGGCCTCTTAAAAATGTAGATTCCTTGAAGGAAAGTGCTAAAACCTTGCGAAGGAGTATGTCTTTCAAAAAGCTCAACCGTGGCCAAAAGGCTTTTTTATTTAAAGAACAGTTGATAAAAGATGATTTTGTTTATTACCTCGAAGAAGATATCCTCACCTATAATTACAACAACTTAGGCTGGTGGAAGTACCAAATGGAAGAGTTGGCCAAGTATGCGAAAAGCACCAATGTGTTAGAGAAACAAATGGGAAAACGCCTAAAGTCGTACCTGAATGCGGTCATAGCCGACAATATTGATTTTATAAATGCCCAGAAGGTAATTGATGGTGAGGCTTTGAATTTTCTTTGGATGCTCAGAACGATTACCGACCCAAAAGATCATAGTTCGTATCTAAAGATCATTTCGTACAATTCGAATATTGAAGATTACGGTACGGCACTTTTCTATCTCGAAGAGTTGTTGAAGAATGGGTATACCAACAAGACTGGGCTTTATGCCCTTGAGCACACCGCATTGCTTCGTATTACACCAGAGTTCAATGTGCTGGTCGCAAAGTACCTGAAAGATTCCCGATATGAGGTTATTGAAGAATAAGATGGGGCACTCCTTCTAATTCCCAATCAATGACCAAGCCTTTGGCGAGTGATTCTGTAATCTTTT
>JAJRSY010000061.1 GCA_024278565.1 Bacteroidota bacterium | reverse complement strand
AAATGATACCTATGATGATAGGTTGTATGGCTTCCTTTACTATAACCCATGTTTCAAAGATATTCATTAATACTAAAAGTATCTCTCGTCTAAAGACGAGGGTTTTAACCATTTAATGGAATATAAAAGAACATAGAGATTATGCCATTTTAATTGCTGAAATATCGAAAGCTACTTTTGGAATGACTCCAAGCGAATACAAAGCATTTAAAAACTTGCCTGCAAAATCAAAAGCTAATCTGCGAGATAATATGGATGATTTGGAATTGATTTTCACAATGTTGGGCGAACGTGTAACTACTGAAATATCGAAAGAAGAAAAGCCCGAAACATTTACTGAAAACAAAAAAGTTGCTCAAAGAGGTGGTAAAGTAGCAGGAAATGCACTGAAAGAAACAGAAAAAGAATTGGGAAGAGATGTAAGTAATTCAATGAATAATGAACAGTTGACAATTGATAATGAAAGAGAATCTGGTAAAAAATAAATCGTTTACTTTTGCATTAAGAGTTGTGAAACTCTACAAATTTCTTTGCGATAAGAAGGAGTTTGTGTTGAGCAAGCAACTATTGAGGAGTGGCACTGCAATAGGTACTTTAATTCGTGAAGCTGAACACGCAGAAAGTAAAGCTGATTTTATCCATAAAAGATGGCAATTGCACTAAAAGCTCCTATGAAAAGTCCTAGTCCTGTTCTCTAAAGATAATTAATATTTTCTTTTTTTACTTAAACCACTTGAATTCAAGAAAATAGCATATTACATTACAAAAAAAAATGACACCCCTAATAGTCGTATCGCATCGAATAAAAACCAATGAAACACACTATATTTTCATCATTACTTCTTCTGCTTTTTTGCCTCTTCGCCTGTGAACCGGCCTATCAGCAACAAAAAATAGAGTTAGAAGAACTGACCATTGCCGAAATTCACAAAGCCTATGGTGAGGGTACTTACAACGCCAAAAACCTAATAGCGACCTATTTGACCGCAATCAAAGAGCAAAATGAAGACATCAACGCCATTACCACCGTAAACCCCAATGCGGTTTCCATCGCACAAGCACTTGATGAAGAATACCAAAAGACAAAAAAACTACGCCCCCTTCACGGGATTCCCATCATCGTAAAAGACAATATCAATACCAAAGGGCTTCCGACCACGGCCGGGGCATTCGCACTTCAAGATTTTATTCCCGAAGAAAACGCATTTATCATTGAAAAACTGGTGAAGGCAGGAGCCATTATTATTGCAAAGTCGAATATGGCAGAATGGGCTTTTTCTCCAAAACATAGTGAAAGCTCTACTGGGGGCACTACCCACAACCCGTACAACCTCAACTATGTACCTGCAGGTTCAAGTGGTGGTACGGCCGCTTCAATTGCCTCTAACCTTGGTGTTGGAGGTCTTGGCACCGATACGGGCAACTCCATTCGCGGGCCGTCATCACATTGTGCATTGGTAGGGTTTCGAACAACCCTTGGCCTTATCAGTAGAGAGGGGGTCGTACCCCTGTTTTTAGGCAATGATGTGGTAGGACCCATGTGCCGCACAGTTGCCGACGCCACGCGAATGATGGAAATCATGGCGGGTCATGACCCAAACGACCCCATTACCAAAAATGCTTTGGATAAAACACCAAAAAATTACACCCAATTTCTAAAAGAAGATGGTCTAAAAGGTGCTAAAATAGGGGTGCTGAGAGAACTCAGTGACCATGAAATAGATCCCGAAATAAAAGTGCTGTTTGAAAACGCCCTTAAAGATCTACATACTCTTGGTGCCGAAGTGATCGACCCTGTGGTTGTCGTTAATTTTTCCAACCTCAAGCAAGACCAATGGTGCCCCACATTCAGAACTGATGTCGAATCTTTTTTAACGACCTATGTAAAAAAAGACAGCATGAAAACCCTTGAAGATATTATCGAGGCCGGAAGCACTTCAGATTTCTCAAGCCAACGCCTAAACTCTTTTGCCAGTATGAATCCCCACTCAGAAGCCGAATGTTTAGATGCCTACCATGATACAAGAAGAATTGCATTTAGAACAGCAATCGAACACATGATGGATTCATTGAAACTTGATGCCATTGTATACCCCTCTTGGAACAAAAAACCCGCTAGAATTGCTTTTTTTGAGGAAGAATACGGCGGTGACAACAGTCAGGTCATCGCACCCCATACAGGCCAACCCGCCTTTACAGTACCGATGGGTGCGAGCAAAGAAAACCTACCGGCAGGCCTTCAATTTCTGGGTAAAATGTACGCTGAACCCACTTTAATCAAATTGGTCTATGCGTACGAGCAGGGCACAAAACACCGAAAACCGCCAATACGCACAAAAAAAGGAGAATAATACCTATTGCGACAATGAAAGAAACTTCAGAGAACACAATCGTTCAGCTCTTAGAGAACCAAAGGTCTTTTTTCTCGACCGACCAAACCAAAAACAATGGTTTTAGACTAAAGCAACTCCGTCAGTTAAAAAAAACTATTCTTGATCATCAAGAAGCGATCCAAGAAGCCCTGTGGCAAGATCTTCACAAATCACCCGAAGAATCTTATTTGACCGAGATCAGCCTTGTTCTTGCTGAAATTGATAACCATACGAAGAATTTAAAAAAGTGGGGGAGACCAAAACGGGTAAAAACCCCGCTGCATTTATTGCCCTCTTCGAGCAAGATCATTTATGAACCTCTGGGGGTTGCCCTGATCATATCACCATGGAACTACCCATTTCAATTGCTCTTTAATTCATTGATCGGTTCAATTTCCTCTGGCTGTTGCAGCATTTTAAAACCATCGCCCGACACCCCGACCATCGCCCACCTAATGGAATACATCATTCAGAAAAATTTTGACCCCAACTACATTACTGTGGTTCAGGGAGGCAAAGAAACAAATACCCATTTGTTGAAACAACGTTTCGATATCATTTTCTTTACCGGAAGCCCTACCGTGGGCAAGGTTGTGATGAAGGCCGCTGCAGAACACCTGACGCCCGTTGTTTTAGAACTGGGTGGTAAAAGCCCCTGTATAGTTGACCAAAATGCCAATATTGAAATAGCCGCCAAACGCATCATCTGGGGCAAGCTGATCAATGCAGGGCAAACATGCATCGCACCCGATTACCTTTTTGCGCACCATGCCATTAAAGATGAATTGTTAAATAAGATTGCGGAGAACATCAAAGAAATGTATGGTGGTTCCATTCAAGAAAGTCGCTTTTATCCGCGGATCGTAAACCAAAGAGCTTTTGATCGGTTAAAAGGTCTGTTACAAGAAGGTGAACTACGTACAGGTGGTGAAACAGACGATGAAGACCGTTTTATCGCACCTACGATCATCGACAATATTCATCAAGACGCTTTGATCATGCAAAACGAAATATTCGGCCCCATTTTACCGGTCATGACCTTTGAGCATATTGACGAGCCCATAGACTACATTAATAAAAATGAAAAACCATTGGCTCTTTACTATTTTGGTGATCTAAAAAAGGCAAAGGCGGTTTTAATGCGAACAACCTCTGGCGGGGCCTGTATCAATGACACCTTGATGCACATCACCAACCATAATTTACCCTTTGGTGGGGTCGGAAACAGTGGAACGGGAAAATACCACGGTCGTGAAAGTTTTTTGGCCTTTAGCAATCAACGAGCGGTAGTAACCACTCCAACATGGGTTGACCTCCCATTCAAATACGTGCCCTTTAAATATTTTAAATGGATAAAAAAGTTGATTTGACAGCTAATGAACTGATTTGGCTGCAAAGGACCTTTAAGATAGATAAACTATTGTGATCCAAAAAAAGTATATTTAGAGACTATTTTGAAATGTGTGATTAGAATTTTGACTATACTCATGACACATGAAAAATCGGAAAATTTAGGATGCATATTTTAATTTCTAGCAAGACACGACATAGCGGGAGCTATGGGCGAGGTGGAGCGGTGGCAAAAGCATAGCTACGGTTCAAAATTTTAACAGGGTCCGAATGAAAAGGCCAACGATTTGGCCTTTGATAAGGAGCCAGGCGGAGCGTTGGCTTCGCAAAAAAAGGTGTAAAAATCCACCCTTCTTAGAAGGTGGCTTTTAAGGCTGCCCCATAGGGGGGCGGTGATGGCAAGTGCTAAATCCGATCAAACAATTGATTGCAAAAAAAAAATGAAAAAACAAAACCTAAATCAAATTGCAGGTTCAGGCAAAGCCAAAAGAACCTGCCCGTCCGGCAGGCGGGCATGACCACCCCCAAAGGAGGTGGTTTTTCAAGTTGAAATAAGCTTGTTTAAGTCATAGGATACAGGCAGGTTTAACTGGACAGTACTGATTTAAAAACATAACTACATCGAAGACCAAAGAAAACAGAGACATTTCTTAACTTTATCGACTTTTACAATAAACAAAAACTATGAACTCACCCGAAGAACAAATAAAATCACTAGGGCTGATTTTGCCTCCTGCCCCACCACCGGCCGGTATGTACAAACCCATTTTGGTCATCGATAATTTTCTGTACGTTTCAGGACAAGGACCAATGAACACCAATGGCTCATATACTACCGGAAAGGTCGGTGATGATTTCGACCTCCGAGCTGGCAAACAGGCCGCAAGACAGGTCGCGCTTACCATGCTGGCAACGATAACCACTCATTTTGGCGCCATCAACCGAATCAAACGCCTTGTCAAAACCTTGGGAATGGTCAATTGCACTCCCGGTTTTAGCGACCAACCTTTGGTCATCAATGGTTTTAGTAACCTGATGGCCGAAGTGTTCGGAGCAGAAAACGGTGTTGGGGTACGAAGTGCCGTAGGCATAATACTCCCTGGCCAAGTTGCTGTTGAGATAGAAGCCATGTTCGAACTTCATTAATCTTTTTATGCAAAATTTATTTTGGTACAAAACAACAAAATGAACAGAAGAAAATTTGCAATACGATCTTCAATGGGCATACTGGGGAGCCTTCTTTTCGGTTGTGCTAAAACCAAGTCTTTCCCCTTTAAGAAGAATCAGGTTATTGGGTGTTTTGGCGATAGTGTCACCAACGCCAATGGCAACGGATATGTAGAGCTTTTACAGACCTTGGCAAATGAAAAACGGCCAGACCTGAACCTGACCTTTCTTAATTGGGGCAAAAGCGGCGAAACCATAACGGGTTTGACCGAAATAGGGCACCCCGGACCAAGGCCATACCTGTTCGAGCGGCTTGATGGCCTTTTGAAAAATACACCTATAGATATCGCAATGTTCTGTTACGGAATCAATTGTGGAATTTACGGCAAGCCCTCCCCAGCACTTTTCGATAGCTACAAAATCGGCATCTACACCTTCTTAGAAAAAGTGAAGCAAAAAAATATCAAGTCCATATTGCTGACCCCGCCCCCACTGACCTTAGATGCCGTACCACTTGAATTGAACCCAGAAGCAGCGTACACTTGGTTGAACCCAAACCCAAATTACGACCAAGAGGTTTTACAAAAATTCAAAAAAACAGTTCTTGGGTTTGAACATGATTCCGTTATTGCCAACATCGATATTCACAGTGTTTTGGTGAAGAATCAATCGAACTGTTATGATAAGGATCCCATACACCCAAATGCCAATGGTCATAGACTAATAGCGAAGACCATCAGCGAGCATTTAGACTTTTAACAACGATTTAAATCGCTCTGGCAGGGTATTTGTTATTTTTATGTTGATCTTTCGACTGTAAATAAGCCTATGAAGTCAATACTTACATTTTTGTTTCTTTTATTACTACCATTTCTGGGATGGTCTCAAACCGATATACCTACATCAAAGCCTTTAAAAATAGAGGCCGCCAATGAACTTGACGAAGACGGTAAAACTGATAAAGGTACAGCACTTCGCATTCCGTCAGTAATAAAGAACCACCCTAAAATAAACCTAAAGGATTCATTGACCAAAAGACCGGTAAAAATGCTACCTGATAAAAAATTGGTGCAAGCGGGCCACGGCATGAAAATCGACCCAAAAGTAGGGCCAAGAACCCAAAAAGAAGGGTCTAAGGATTTCTTCGACAATCAGTATTTAGGCGATATAAAAAACAACGGTAAATTCGTGGGCATTGTTTGTAGAGACCATGAATTTGTTGATGGTGATCGTGTCAGAATATACCTGAACGAAACAGTTATTGACGATAACATGCTATTGACCGGTGCCTTCAAAGGGGTGAACGTAGATTTGAACAAGGGTTTTAACCGCCTTGATTTTGAGGCATTGAACGAAGGTTCTTCTTCACCGAACACCGCACAGGTAGATGTCTATGACGATCAAGGGCAACTGATCTACTCGAATAAATGGTTGCTTTCGAGAGGATCCAAGGCCACTCTGGTCATTACCAAAGAATAGGTGGGACCGACACTAAAGACTGTTTTGAAATATGTCGTTAGAATTCTAGTCAATTCTTTTCGCCGGGGCATAAGTTTCTTTCGCCCGTTTTAAAACATCCTCTTTATAAAAAGGTACTTCTTTAAACTGCATATCGGCATAGGGTTGCGCCTGATCTCCAAAATGTGGTGAACTTGGGTCACCGCTCTGCCCACCAGCCAATATGGTTTTTGCATTCACTTTCTCTCCAAATTCAACAACGGCCACAAAACTATTGCCCCGAGTACCATAAATTTTCTTGGTATTGTTGGTATATCGAGCACCATACGCGGCCAGCGCGCCCCAACGCCCAGAGGCAAAACCGATGGGGATGCTGGGTTTGCTATCATCGAATGCTTGGCGAATAGCGCCGTTCAAACGTTGGTAGCGATTTATTTCTCCCCATGCTATATTCCATGTTCCGAAATCAGCAGTTAATCGATCTAGGGTTTCTTCAAAAATTCGCAAGCGCTCTTGAATGGGCGATTTGCTTCCCCAATACGTGACACGTTCCATAGAAGTTAATCCTTCAGAATATTTTCCTTGGGCATAATACAGTGTGCCATAATAATGCGCCAGGGTCATGGCCACCGATTCTTTTGAGGTTTTATAATCCCATTTGGTCAAAACGGCCATCGCCTCACGAAGTTTTGGGTTTTTATCGTCATGATTGCCATAGGCCTCAATCAAACCCGGAATCAATTTTTCAAAGGCCGGCAGGTACGGGTCATGCGCCATAGTTATCAAACCGTTCAACGTAAAATCCTTTTTATTCTTTAATAGACCAATGGCATGTACGCCCCTGAAATTCTCTCTATCGATTGACATATAATTAGGATAATCTTTTTTCTTCGGACTAAACTCCAATGCCGCCGTATAGGGTGTTGAATTGCAATTCTGCAACCATCCGTTTTTGGGGTTCAGCAGAAGAATGTTTTCATCTACGGTATGAAGCCCTTTCCAATCTGTTGCAGGATCACTACCATCTACAGGTTTTGAGTAATCAAAAACCGTATCACGAACCGGAACAAAATTTCCGTGAAAATAGGCGATATTACCCTCAGCATCGGCATAGACGGTATTATTAGAAGAATTTGTTCGAATATCCATCATCTTTCGAAAACCCTTATACCCATCTTGTTTGGTTCGTATAAAAGACTGCTCCAAAGCCTTTACGGGCCCCCACATCATGGCAGAAGCAGTCCATCGGCCATCAACCATATGGGTGATTGGGCCGTGGTGGGTATGATGGGCGGGGAATGTTTTTTCTTTTACCACATCACCATCCTTGTATTTCAAAGTGATTTCAGATTTTTTCACCTGCCGTAATTCCTCACCGTATTGGTACATTAATTTATCATCTACCCTAACAATAACCTCCTTGAACTCATCCATGACATCGGTATAGGTAGAGGTATGCATCCAGCCTGTTTTTTCATTGAACCCTTGGTATACAAAAAACTGCCCCCAAGTTACTGCTCCGTAAGCATTGAGTCCCTCCTCACTGACCACGTGCACCTCGCCCCGAAAGAAAAAAGAAGTATGCGGATTGATCAGCAACATGGCATTGCCCGATTTGGTTAATTTTCCAGAAATCGCAATTCCGTTTGAGCCTTGGGGTTCGGCAATTTGCTCTTTCTTTTT
>JAJRSY010000060.1 GCA_024278565.1 Bacteroidota bacterium | reverse complement strand
ATTTGTCGTTAAAAAATATAACCGTAACTAAGGCTATGCTTAGACCTGCCTGCCGGCGAGGCAGGTTTTTTGTCTAAAATAAAAACAAAATTTCCCTGCCTGCCGGCAGGCAGGTGCGTCAACTCTGTACACTTTATTTTGCAACAAGCCCTTACATCTTGAAAGATACCAGTTCCTAAACACTTTTTTGTTAAAAGTCATATCGTTGGGGACCCCCGCGCTTTACTTCTTCGCTCGTAAGCGGTTCGAACTTTTTAAAATTGTCGCGAAATGCATTTGATAGTTTAAAGGCTGCCTTGTAGTACGCATCGTCATCGTTCCAAGTAGTTCTTGGGCTTAGCACACTCGTTGGCACTCCTGGGCACTCCCGAGGTTGTGCCACTCCGAAAACAGAATGAATATGATATGTATCGTACGTATACGAGCCTAGATCACCATTCAATGCGGCATTGATCATAGCACGCGTATATTTTAGTTCCATTCTTTTACCCACACTATAAGGACCACCGGTCCATCCGGTATTGACCAACCACACATTCACCTTCGCCTCTTTCATTTTTTTGCTTAACATCTCGGCATACCGTGCGGGGTGTAATGGCATAAAAGGAGCCCCAAAACAAGCTGAAAAAGAAGGTGTTGGCTCGACCACCCCAGCTTCAGTACCTGCAACTTTTGCGGTATAGCCCGAAATGAAATGATAGGCAGCCTGACTTGGTGTCAACCGTGACATAGGAGGCAGTACACCAAAGGCATCAGCGGTCAAAAAGAAAATGTTTTTAGGGTTTTTACCTATTGAAGGAACCTCTATATTATCAATATGGAACATTGGGTAACTAACCCTCGTATTCTGTGTAATGGAAGTATCAGCGAAATCAACAATGCCGTTTCCGTCCAAAACAACATTTTCTAAAATCGCTCCTTTTTTGATGGCATCATAAATTTCAGGCTCCTTATCCCTCGATAAATCGATGACCTTTGCATAACAACCGCCCTCAAAATTAAAAACCGTATTTTCATCGGTCCAACCATGTTCATCATCGCCGATCAACTTGCGCTCGGGGTCGGTAGAAAGTGTGGTCTTGCCGGTACCTGAAAGTCCAAAGAAAATAGCTGTATCACCATTCTTTCCTATATTGGAAGAACAGTGCATGGGTAGGGTGCTCTTTTGAACCGGCAAAATAAAGTTAAGAGCAGAAAATATCCCTTTTTTAATTTCTCCGGTATACCCCGTACCACCTATCAGTGCGATTTTTCGGGTAAAGTTGAGTATGGCAAAATTGTGTTGTCTGGTACCGTCCTCGTGGCCCACCGCCATAAAACCAGGCGCATTGATAACGGTCCATTCCGGTTCAAAATCTTTGAGCTCTGCTTCAGTGGGTCGAATGAACATGTTATAAGCGAACATATTGCTCCACGGGTACTCATTAATGACCCTTAAATTCATTCGATAGTCAGTATCGGCACAGGTAAAGCAATCGCGAACATAAAGTTCTTTTTCGTTCAAATACGAAATTACCTTATCATATAGCAAATCAAATTTTGCCGGTTCGAACGGAATATTGACATCGCCCCACCAAATCTCATCGGCAGTAATCGAATCTTTGACAATAAACCGATCCTTAGGGGATCTTCCGGTAAAATCACCAGTATCGATGGCCAAGGCTCCTGATGAAGCTTCTTTGCCCATGCCTTTTTCCAAGGTGATATCATGAAGTTCAGATGATGACAACTGATACGCTATGTTGGTATGTGTTATTCCGTAAGGTTTGAGAGAGACTGGTTTCAATGATTTTTTAAGCATACACGTTTATTAAGTAATTTAAAAAACAGAAGGCTAAACCCCGGATCCCGACCGACCGACAGCCCACCTGACCTCATTCGGGCAGGGGCGGGCAAGCTCTAGACCCATTAATAGTCCCGAAGAGTCCTTTAGGCTCAAGGGTCGAGATATCTCAATCTCGAAACCTCGGGAAAGCTTCACTAAAAATTCAAAAGGGCAAAATTAACACCTTTCGCATAAAATCTTCTAATAAACCGCATCTATTTTTCAATTTTTTGAAAATACACTTATCTGGCACGGCATCAAAAAGGTTCGGGTCAATCGTTGCCCCGTACAGCCTCTTGCCATATTAGATCAAAGCATTTTGCGTACTTGGATAGATGGCCTTTTTTTGGGGATGAAAAGTCTTGTGGAGAAAAATAAAGACTGCCTTTTCAGGCATCCTCCCTTAACTTGCGGTTCAAATTGATTGTTAAAAGACAAGAATTTAAAACTCAATATTCATCCCCAAAAAATAATAGGTTCCATTAAAACCAAACTGGTTAGAATTTCTAGAATAGGGTATTTGGCCGTTGGCATACGAACCGGCCTGGCCCACAAAGCCATCAGCCTCATTGTTGTACTTATCTGGGTACACATCAAAAATATTGTTTGCCCCCAGTGTAACTCTATAGGTATCACTGAAACCATAAGATATACTAAGGTCTGTAATTGCTTTTGACGAGAAAACCTGCACGTTATTGGGGCCTGCGCCCTGCACTACATTAGAATCTTCCAGTGACAGCCCGGTACTTGAGGCCCTTACTTCCCCAAAGTTCGTTACCCTGCCTATAAGCCCGAACTTGCCAATATTGTAGTTCATTGACAACAACAACTTATTGCGTGGTTGGGCAACCTCGATAAGTTCAGTGGCAACAGCCCCCAAAAGTTTGGTGTCCTGAAACTCGGCCGCAGCTCCATCCAATATTTCCGAAGGTGTATCTTGTTGGCTCTTTACCTTTGTTTCGTTTACCGAAAGGGCTATACTGGCATTGAGGTTGCTTTTTTCCGAAAAGACCTTGTTGTAAGAGGCCACAAAATCGACACCCCTGGTTTGGGTGGTTATGTGATTGGTGAAAAACCTGATCTCTCTTGCTTCTGGAAACAAAGCGGCAACTGTCGGAAAGTTGTCGGTATTCAATCGTTCCGATATAACGATCCTATCATCAATATCTATCTGAAAGGCATCTAATGTAAGCAACAGCGCCCCACCTGCGATTTTTGCCGTAAGACCTATATTATAATTGTTGGAAATTTCTGCTTTTGGGGCTTCGATTCCCAATTGGGCAAGTCTTGCGTCGTCACTGGAAACTTGTTTGGTGATTACAATAATTCCGTTTTGAACCGTGGAGGTGTTGACCCTATTTCCTATTTGAGCCAATGAAGGGGCTCTAAAACCCCTGTTGTACGAGCCTCTTACAGCAAAATTATCGGTCAACTTATACCTAGCGGCCAACTTGCCGGAGAGGTTACCTCCGAAATCGCTGTAATTCTCATATCGAAGAGCTGCCGTTAGGAGCATTTTTTCAGACAGATCTTTTTCAAGGTCTACATAAAGCCCCATATTGGATCTGTCTAAATCGTTCTCATCCACCAAAGCAATACCAGGTCTTGCGCTTGAGCCAACATCTTTTCCTTGGGTTGCCAAAGGCCCGACCTCATAAGATTCGGGCGACCCAGAGTGCAACAAGAAATTATCTTTTCTATATTGGGCCCCGAAAGCCAAATTAAAGGTCTCTGAGAGGGCTTTAGAGATATTGAGCTCACCTATTGCCTGTCTAAATTCATACCTGCCCACTTTAAATTCGGTCGGGGTGGCCGACCCCAAAGACGGGTTTGTTGTATTGTTGGCAAAAAGGTCTAAGTAATTTCTTCCGTAACTATAGCTAAGATCATAGTTCCATCCATCTTCTGTAATGCGGTCGATTCCAATAACCGTTGAAACATCAAAAGAAGTTCCTGGCAATTCGGGTACATAACCATCAGGGCGAACAGATAAAACCGCTCTACTGGTCCTTGCGGGGTTTCTAGAAAACCCAAACGCCAAAATATCCTTTCTAGATACGCCGCCAAAGCCATAAAGTCTCCAATTTTCCACTAAAGGCAGTCCTGCATTGAAAAAGGCTTGATAAGTGTCATTTTCATTTGCCCCATAATTGCCCACAACAAAATCATCTTGGGGATAAACACCCCTATCTTGCCTTGGGTTGGCGGTATCGTAAGGAAATTCAGCCGTGGGGCCCGTAACCCCGTAGTCATCAGGAGTATCGGGATAGACGCTGCCCGCATAAGGATCGGATCGGTTTGTTCCACTAAATGTGAACGTTTCAAGGGTCACATTAAAGTAGCTGTTTTCTTTTCCCAGACCAAACCCATAGTTGAAACTGTGTTTAAATGTGACCCCATCACCTTCTTTATGTATGCCGGCGGTACCATTATATGTGCCAACACCAACTGAATTGTTCAAACTGAGGTTTATGATTCCGGCAATAGCGTCTGAGCCATATTGTGCTGCCGCACCATCTCGCAAAACCTCGATTCTTTTCAAGGCCCCCGTCGGAATTGAGTTTAAATCGGTCACTATGGTCCCAAGGCCTGGGGCCACATTCAGGTTCAATGTGGAAAACTGGTGACGCCGTTTGCCATTTACCAATACCAGTACTTGATCTGGTGACAATCCTTTCAATGTTGCCGGTTCAGCATAATTGGTTGTGCCGTTTACACCATATTTTGCAGAATTGAAAGAAGGTGATACAAATTGTATTTGCTGGCCAAGATCTGTTTGGCCCGTTGCCGCCAATTCTTTTGCCTCTACCACATCGACCGGAACAGGCCTATCTACGTCGGTTCTTGATCTGCCCCTAGATCCTATAATGACCACATCATCCAATTGGGCTGCCGCAGCATCCAACTGTACCTCTATATAGTCTTTATCGGTAATGTCGATCTCAACGGTTTTAAAGCCTAAATATGAAATCACCAATATGCTGCTATCATCAGGTACCGATATGGCGAATTTTCCATCAAAATCTGTTTGTGCGCCTATACCTGTTCCTTTTACGACCACGTTTGCACCGGGCAAGGGCAGGCCGTCAGCATCTTTTACCAATCCTTTTATTTCGCGCCCCATATCTAAAAGACCTTTAGATTCCAGCACGGGCTTTTTGGTCAGTACAATTTGCCTATCGATAGTGGTGTGTGAAATATGCGTGTTTTTAAATAACTTGCCCAACACAATATCAAGGGGTTCTTCATGAACTTTTAAAGAAATTTTTGCTTTGAGATCTACATCTTCGCCACGGTACAGAAACTTATACCCTGTTTCATTTTTAATCTCGCGCAATACTTGCTCAATAGTCGCATTTTTCATATCAAGCGTAACTTTATCTTGCGCTCTGCTGTTAGTGGCAAGCACTTGAAAAACCGCAAAAAAAAGTGTGAAGATCGATAATTTCATTTTAAAGCTGTTCACTAACGGATAATTCGTTTTTTTTCCTAAAAAAGGGGAAAGAGTGATTTTTTTCATGATTTCAGTTGCTTTTAGGTTATTAATACTTGAGGTTCATTACTGTTTATTTTTTAATGGTTACCTTGTTTTTTGTTATTTCATACTCAAAACCACCACTTGTTGATAGCGCCTTGAAAATAACATCGATTCCTTCAACATCAAATTGCCCTGTAAAAAGTTGGTTGTTCAACTTGCTGTTTCGATTCTCTATCTCAATGTTGTACGCCCGTTCAATTTTAGCCAACAGATCTTTAAAGGAAAGGTCTTCAAAAACAATCTTTTTTTGTACCCAAGCAATGTAATTGTCTGTATTTACCTCTTTAGACGAAAGAAAGGTGCTGTTACGGTTGAAAGATGCCTGAAAATTTGGTTTTATCAAAATAGAGTTGTTCGAGGAGATGGAATCTATAACATTGACAGAGCCTTCTACCAAGGTTGTATTGATGTTCTCATCGTTCGGATAGGATGAAACGTTAAATTTGGTCCCCAGTACTTTGACATTGATAGTAGAGGCCTTTACAATGAACGGCCGCTCTTTATTGTGCGTAACCTCAAAATATGCCTCTCCTTCAAGCACAACGGTTCTTGTACGTGATCCCTGTAAGAATTTTTTTGGGTATTTGAGCTTTGTCTCTGAATTGAGCCAAACTTTTGTTCCGTCTGATAAAATGAGCCTGAACATTTGACCCCTAGGCACTCTGACCTCATTATATTCAACGGTTTTCTTTGTGCTTTCTTCAGCTAAATACGACAGTTCCCCCTTTTTTTTTCCCAAGATTTTTGTGGTGCCATCACTAAGGGTCAAGATGATTTTATCGGTTTTGACCGTGTGCTGTTCAACCACCTTGAAATTATCGTTTATACCAACATCCGCATTCTTGGACAAACGGTACGTCACAAAAACACTTGATACCAAAACAATAACTGCTGCGGCATATTTGTAGAAGGTTTCAAAATGGTTGGCTTTCATACGTTTTCCATCTTTCTTTACTTTTCTCTTAAAATCATCGAACGCTCTTTTAGGGTCAAAAACATTTTCTGAACTACGTTGTAGTCCATAAATTAATATTTCCCTTTTAAAAAAAGCTATGTTTTTTTTATCATTCTTGAGCCACCTGTACAACTCTTTTTCCTCTAGCTCGTTTATGGTCCCTTTCAGGTATTTAATGATCAATAGCTGCATACCGGTGAAATGATGTTTTCTATAGTGGAAGATTCAGATCAGTTTAAAATGAATGAATGTTAAAAATGCTTTAATGAGAGAATAGAACAGCTATAATTATTTGAATATCAACACATTAAATGTTTTTTTATTCAATCATTGATTCATTATATCATTTTCATGTTGTTTTTTAAGATTATTTATAACTGAAAATAGAATCTTACCCACACAAATAGTGGTAGAACCTCTATACTTAATATGCAAAAAATAAAAAAAACCCTTAGTGATCCTTAATTTTTATTACATTTAGTTTCTGATTATGGATGAAAAAGATTCAAAACAACGGAATATCGATTTCTCAGAAGCATTGAAAAATGGTGATATAATGGCCTATAATGAGTTGTATGGACTGTATTACTCCAAGTTGTGCAATTATATTTTAAAATTGTCGAACAATAGAAGTTTGGCAGAAGATCTGGCTCAAGAAACATTCATGAAGCTATGGGAGAAAAGACAGCAGATCAACAGTGAACTTTCAATTGCGAATTATCTTTTCAAGATCTGCCATAATCAATTTCTCCAAAACATTAGAAAGCAAAAGAAAGAAAGAGCATTTCTCGATGAGATCAAAAGTGCTGTTTTTTACGAGCTAAGCTTTGGTGGGGAATCAAAATTTTCACGGATCGATCAAATTAAGAAACTGATAGGTAAACTGCCCCCAAAGTGCAAAGAAGCTTTTATGCTAAGCAAGTACGATATGTTAAAATATCAAGAGGTTGCCTATAAAATGGGGATCTCAAAAAAAACTGTTGAGGCACATATTTCTAAAGCACTGCACTTTTTAAGAGAAAATGCCCATTTGTTTTTTGTACTGCTAGCACATGGTCTTGCGTTACCGTACATTTCTTAACCCTTTTCCTTTATTTCCAATTTTGATAACACTTAATGCCCAACATAACCCATCCTAAAATAAGAAGCGCTCCCCCAATTGGGGTTACAAAACCGATCGTTCTAAAATCAAAACCGGTCAAACTGTTTGTCGCCAAAAAATAGATCGAGAAAGAAAACAAGAGAATGCCCATAACGATAAAATAGTAGATCGGTTTTTTACTTTGTTCGGGCAATTGGGCCACACTGCCCAGCACTAAAAGAAAAATGGCATGGTACGTTTGGTATTTCACCCCTGTCTCAAAAGTCTGTATGGCATCTGAATCGATCAGGTTCTCTAGGCCATGGGCACCAAAGGCCCCGATGATCACGGCCAAAGCGCCAAATATAGCTCCTGTCAAAAATATTGTTTTGTTCATAACTATAACCGCTTGTTTTTTTATAAATATAACAATTTGATACCTTAGCACTTCGTTTTTTGTACAAAGTTAAGAAAACCTATGCCAAGAAAAATACTTGTGGTCGGAGCCGGAAAATCAACTTCTTATCTATTGGATTATTTCTTGGAAAAAGCTGCACATGAAAATCTTCATTTGACAATAGGCGACATCAAACCCGATACAGTTCCGTTAAAAATAAAAGACCATCCTTCCTGTACGGTT
>JAJRSY010000059.1 GCA_024278565.1 Bacteroidota bacterium | reverse complement strand
CAGCACTCTACGAAACCTATGAAAAGTACAAGGAAACAGGTTTGGACAAACGCCGGATCAAACACCACCAACTACAGCCGTTGATCGCAAAGTGCCGCAAGAACCCGAAATTCACTGTAAAAGTGGTCGGTAGATCGATCGAGGGGCGTGAGCTGTCATTGATCAGTATTGGCAAGGGCAAGACCAATGTCTTTCTATGGTCGCAAATGCACGGTGACGAGCCTACCGCCACCCAGGCCATCTTCGATATTTTGAACTTTTTTGCCAGTGATGATTTTAAGGCCGAGAAACAGGAAATACTCAACAGTACCACCATCCATTTTCTGCCCATGCTAAACCCTGATGGGGCAGAGGTGTTTGCCCGGCGCAACAGGTTGGGCGTTGATATCAATAGGGATGCCCTGCGATTACAGTCCCCCGAAAGCCAGGTCCTAAAACGGGTGCGTGACAGCCTTGATGCCGATTTCGGGTTCAATTTGCACGATCAAAGTACCTATTACAATGCCGAGCGTACCGAAAAACCGGCGACCATTTCGTATTTGGCACCTGCCTATAACTATGAAAAGGAAATCAACGAGGTTCGGGGCAATGCCATGAAGGTCATCGTTTTTATGAACCAGATCATTCAAAAGTACGCTCCGGGCCAAGTAGCGAAATACAATGATGATTTTGAGCCCCGTGCCTTCGGCGATAATATTCAAAAGTGGGGCACCAGTACCATTTTAATAGAATCAGGTGGGTACGCCAATGATGTTGAAAAACAGGAAATCAGAAAACTGAACTACGTATCGATCCTTTCAGCGATCTATACCATTGCCAAGGGCAACTATGTTGATATTCCGATTACGGACTATGAAAAGATACCCGAAAACGACCGCAAACTGTTCGACTTAAAGATAACCAATGCCACCTACGAGCTATTGGGCAAGCCCTATGTGCTCGATATTGGCATAAACCATTTAGAGGTAGCCATAGCCGACAGTACCGGGTTTTGGTACAGTAGCCGAATCATTGACCAAGGCGATCTTTCAACTTATTATGGCTATGAGGTGTTTGATGCCAAGGGCTATACGATAAAACCGGGCAGGGTCTATGGCGAAACCATCAGATCGGTAGATCGGTTGGCCACGGGCGACCTAAACCCGATCTCATTGTTAAGATCCGGCTATACCTATGTGCGTGTCGAAAAAATGCCAAGCAAGGTATTGGCATCACCGGTACCGATCCATTTAATAGGCAAGACCTATAAGGTGCCTGACCTAAATTTAAAGGTAGGCATCAACCCCACCTTTTTATTGGAAAAAGACGGGGTGGACAAATACGCGGTCATCAACGGTTTCTTGATCGATCTCGAAACGGGCAAGGGGGTTTTTGAAAATGCGATGATCTATAGGTGATTTTGGTTTTTCGCCCGAATATACGCACCTATAGGAACACTACCAACTAACACTCGTCTCCCCTGCCGATTCTCGTGTGCGCTCCCACTAGTCTGTGACTAGTGTCAAGTCAAGTCTGGTATTTCGGGTGAATTTTCGTGATTTCACAAGAAACACCGATGAAAAAATACAGGGTGACATTGACCGATCAAGAGGTGGGGCTTCTTGAGGATATTACAAGAAAGGGCAAGCGCAGTGCCCCGATCATTCGTAACGCATATATTTTGCTCAACGCCAATGAGGGGGGGCAATGGAAAAGGGCAAAAGGACGGGGATATTTCCAGACTGCCGGGGGTCACGACACGGACACTTGAGGATATCAGGAAGAAGTTTATGCCGGAAAGTTCCGAAACGGCACTTTACGGAAGAAAAAGTGGGCGTACCTACGTCACGAAAGTCGATGGCGGTGCGGAAGCGCACCTGATCGCCTGAGCTGTGGCAAGCCCCCGAAAGGTCATTCCAGATGGTCGTCGGGGCTCCTGTCCAGTAAGATGGTCGAGCTCGAATATGTGGATTCGGTATCCATGAGACCGTGAGGGCCGTTTTAAAAAAAACGAACCCGAGCCGTGGAGGGAAAAGGGATGGCTGATATCCCCGCGGAACAATAGTTCGTTCGTGGTCCAAATGGAACAGGTGCTGGACGTATAAAAATGCCCTATGACAAGGACCGTCCGGTGGCCTGCATGGACGAATCGCCCAAACAACTGATAAGCGTAAGGATGCCGATAGCGATGGCACCGGGGAAAGAAAAGAAAGTCGATTTTGGGTACGGACGCAAAGGGGCCTGCAATATATTTATGGCCAGCGAGCCATTGAAGGGCAAAAGGTACGTTGGGGTAAAGGGGAAAAAGACAAAAAAGGACCGGGCCCGTTTCATCAAGGTCTTGGCAGATGTCCCGTACAGGGAGGCGCAACGGTGATCACCTTGGTGATGGACAACCTCAACACACATTCCCCCCTCGGCGTTATATGAAGTGTTCGAACCGAAAGAGGCAAAACGGATATGGGACAGCTTCGATTTTGTTCATACCCCGAAACACGGCAGTTGGCCCGATATGGCGGAAATAGAGCTCAATGTCCTGAACGGGCAATGCCCGAACAGGAGGATCGACAATATAGGGACCGTAAGGGAGGAAGTCCTGGCATGGTGCGAATCAAGGAACAACATGGACGCAAAGATCAACTGGCAGTTCACCACCAAGGAATCAAGGATAAAACTTAAAACACTTTACCCGAAACTTGAAGCTTGACTTGACACTAGCTGACTTCTTAGCTATCTCTCAAGTTTTATAAAGTTGCAAAAGCAAGGTGTCAAGTTTCGATTCAAAATTAATGTTAATGATTATTGTTGTCCGGTAAACTTTTATAAAAGTTTACCGGACAACAATAATTGAAAATTCAACTATTCTAGTCCTCCGACCATATCGGCTGGTTTTACCCAGACGTCATATTCTTCTGCGGTAACATAGCCTAAATTAATGGCCTCTACTTTTAGGGTGGTTCCGTTTTTATGGGCGGTATTTGCAATCTCCGCAGCCTTGTAATACCCGATTTTTGTATTTAATGCCGTTACCAACATTAAAGAGTTGTTCAATAGTTCTTTGATCACCTCGTGATTTGGTTCAATGCCCGAAGCACAGTTGATGTCAAAACTAGTGCAGGCATCACCAATAAGTTCTGCGGACTGTAGAATATTGGCAGCCATCATTGGCTTGAATACATTAAGCTCATAATGTCCTTGGGTACCCCCAACACCAATAGCTACATCATTGCCCATTACTTGGGCGCAGACCATGGTGAGTGCCTCACATTGTGTTGGGTTCACTTTACCCGGCATGATCGAACTGCCCGGTTCATTGGCAGGAATTGTTATTTCCCCAATGCCCGAACGAGGACCAGAGGCCATCATACGTATATCATTGGCTATTTTGTTCAATGCCACGGCCAATTGTTTCAATGCTCCATGGCTTTCCACAATTGCATCATGTGCAGCCAAAGCTTCAAATTTGTTTTCCGCCGTTTTAAAGGGTAAGCCGGTAAATTCGGCTATATATTTGGCGACCAGAACGTCATATCCTTTTGGGGTGTTGAGGCCCGTGCCAACCGCCGTTCCTCCAAGAGCCAATTCACTTAAGTGATCCAAGGTGTTTTTTAGGGCTTTTAGTCCGTGGTCCAATTGCGAAACATAGCCTGAAAATTCTTGGCCAAGGGTTAGGGGAGTGGCATCCATTAAATGGGTGCGGCCTATTTTAACAACATCTTTGAATTCTTCTGATTTTTTGGCCAAGGTATTCCTAAGATTACTTATTCCGGGAATAGTGGTCTCAGCAATCTTTTTATAGGCGGCTATGTGCATTCCGGTAGGAAAGGTATCATTTGACGATTGCGATTTGTTCACGTCGTCATTAGGTTGTATTGTTTTTTCGCCTTCCCCTATTTTTTTTCCTGCAAGTTCATGTGCACGGTTGGCAATGACCTCGTTCACGTTCATATTGCTCTGTGTGCCTGATCCGGTCTGCCAAATGACCAAAGGAAATTGGTCGTCGTGTTTCTTTTCCAGGATCTCATCACAGACCAAAGCTATGAAGTCTCTTTTATCTTCGGTAAGTACGCCCAATTCACAGTTGGTATAGGCTGCTGCCTTTTTTAAGTAGGCAAAACCATAAACAATAGCTAGGGGCATTGATGCCGATGGACCTATTTTAAAATTGTTTCTTGAGCGTTCGGTTTGTGCTCCCCAATATTTATTGGACGGAACCTTAACTTCCCCCATCGTGTCTTTTTCTATTCTATAGTCCATTTTTTATCGTTTTTTTTGTAGTACAAAGTTAGTGGTTTGAACTTTCAGGGCAAAAGCATTTAAAAAAGTATTGGATTGATTTGGATCGAATGTTATAAAGCTATACTCCTGCCAAATGGAAATTCGGGAGAATCTAGGCAGGTTGAAATTTCGGGTTTCCATTTGGCAGGAGTATATATCTTGGCAGTATCATTTTTCCCTGACTCTGGTCGAAAAAAAAAATGATTAGAACCTTGGGACCTATTGATTGCCCCTTACTTTTCACAACACACTTTTCTTCAATGGCAGACCCTCGGGCAGGTCAGGACAAATGACAAGAGCAACGAGATCACGGCCATTCCCGAGCTGTTGGAGCTTCTTGCCATGGAAGGGACCACGGCAACGATAGATGCTATGGGATGCCAATGCACTGAACACTGGTCGGTGGAGGACAACCTCCATTTGACACTTGATGTACTGTTCAGGGAAGATGCCTCAAGAAAGAGAAAGGGCAATGCGGCAGAAAATTTCAATATCGTACTCAAAGTGGCATTGGGCATGATAGTAAAGGAGACCACCCTGAAAAAAAGCAAGAAAAACAAAAGAATGCCCGCAGCCTATGACTATAGGTACAGGGAAATAATAATGGGCTTAAGTTAAATGCTTTTGCCCTGTTTGAACTTTTATTTCCTTTTGGAAATAAAAAATTTCAGGTTTTTTTGATTTGGTTTGCACTATTTATAGAATTCAAAGTATCTTTGTGGTATTAAAACTGTTATTTATGTTCGAATTTGACCAATATTTAGGATTTATAGCTTTTTTAACCATACTTACCATTGGTTTTTGGTTGATGATTTTTTTATTGACCTTTATAGTGCCCTATTGGTTGTTCGGTAATATCAGAGAACTGTTAAAAGAAAAACGTGATGCTAAAAGAGCAAAACGTGAAGCATAAAAAAAGAAGCTGGACGGCCTCTTTTTTGTTTATACTCTTAATGTGGCCTGTTCGATAACAGAGCGTCTTTCAATCTTTGTTTTTCTTTTTTTTCCGCTTTTTTTCTTTTTTCTTCTTTTTTACTGTCTTTGTCACCCCATCTTTCTGCAATTGTACGAAAGCCTCATACTTCTCTAACGGAAGTCCTGCCTTGAGTTCTTCATCTTGTCGCTCGGTTATTTTAGTATAGAGTTCCCTCATTTTTTCTGGCGGAAGCTCCAAGATTTGTGCCTCAATACGCTCTTGTACATATTTTTTTAAGGTAGAGCCAAGAATAGCGGTTTCAAATTCATCGAGATTTAGGGCTTCTGCAATTGATGGCATCTGTACATCTACGATCTGCTCGGCCGTTTTAGGCTCGGGTTTGTTTTCGCTTTGCGTGGGGCCCGCCTGCGGAATCGCACTACGTTGCCTTCCAAACCCACCACCTCCAAGCCCACCACCTCCAAGCCCACCTCTTCCAAGTCCGCCTCTTCCAAGCCCATTTTGAGCCTGTATTTCAGGTATTGACAAGAGAACGATGAACAATACTATTAAATAATTGGTGGTTTTCATGATGTTTGCCTTTATATCGATATTGAATTATTGAATGCGGTACGCTTGGGTCTGGTTAAATGTATGATAAAAAATAAAGAGCAACAAATGTACCAAGAATTTTTACCTGCCCTGTAAATCGCCGGTCATTGGTATTGGAAGCAGAAATACCTATAAAATTTCATTGATTCGTTCGGGCGGTCTGCCGATTACCGCTTTGGTTCCATTGATGACTATGGGGCGCTCAATGAGTTTTGGGTGCGACACCATGGCATCGATCACTTGGTCATCGGTCAGGTTTTTGTTTTTGAAGTTGCCTTTCCAAATGGCTTCGTTCTTGCGAACCAGGTCATCAGGGGAAATACCTAAATATGAAATAACTTCTTTAAGTTCGGTTTTGGTGGGTGCATCCAATAAATACGTTATAATCTTAAATGGTTTTCCCGATTCTTCCAATATTGATAATCCTTGGCGTGATTTAGAGCACCTTGGGTTGTGGTAAATTTTAATCATGGTTAATTATGTATAGAGGTGTAAAGATATATACTTATATTTGAGCATGGAAAATTTCAAAGGCGAAAGCATTATAGCTTTTATGAACCGATTTCAAACTGATTTGGATTGTTTAGCGTATTTATCTATGACTAAATGGAAATCT
>JAJRSY010000003.1 GCA_024278565.1 Bacteroidota bacterium | reverse complement strand
GACTCCCCGTCGCTGGCGATGGACGGGCCGGACGAGAGCGGCATCCAGGCCGCCGCCCGCAGCGCCTGCCACGAAGCAGACGATGAGTGGGGTTCGGCGGAATACCGACAGGATGCGGCCGCGACGCTGGCGAAGCGATGTTTGATTGACCTGAATGGTCTTTTGGTCTAACCCAGACTACCCAACTACGATACAATTCCCCATCAATACCATCGTGCACGACGAGAACTGGCTGAAGGTCATCAAGGTTATGCAATTGCAACTCACCATTTAGAGACAGCGCAAGATTTATCCAAAGGCAAACTTTATCAAGCCAAATTCTGGCGATATCCAATAGAATTGTGCCGTCTAAAAACAAACGCTCATAGAAAACTATGGCAAAAAAAGGGCTCACTTATCTAGAAGCAGCTGAACTTATTCTCAGGGAAACAGAGGGACCTCTATCCGCGGCAGAACTGGTTACAGAAATTCGGAAGCGGAGGCTAATAAAGATTACTGGGAAAACCCCTCCAAAAACAATGAATGCAAGAATCAGTGTTGACATCAAAGTAAAAGGGGAGCGGTCACATTTTAAAAGGG
Organism: Bacteroidota bacterium; assembly: GCA_024278565.1. Taxonomy (GTDB): domain Bacteria; phylum Bacteroidota; class Bacteroidia; order Flavobacteriales; family Flavobacteriaceae; genus Maribacter_C. Next base: position 3,932 of record JAJRSY010000003.1, on the reverse strand, counting down.
TAGACAAAGGCAAATATACTTTGCGAGAACTTCCTGGCGAAGAATATAAAGCAAAACCACATGGTAAAAGACTGTCAGCAAAAGATAAGGTACTAGTATTTCCAACTTCTAAACTTGATGAAATTGGACACTTTCACGGAATAAGAACCGATTTTGAAAAATACGAAAAAGAGTTGCTTAACCCAGAAACATCATTTTTTATCAACCGCCTAACAGCTGAAGCAGACAACAACTACCAATATAAACAAATAGTCAGCTACGTCATCATAACGTACAGAAACAAACTCCTTCGGTTTACCAGAGGGGTGATTACAAACATTGGCCAATATCTACATGGGGAATACTCGATAGGCTTTGGCGGGCATGTTGAAGAGACCCCGGATTGGCAACTTCCCCTCTTTACTGCAGATTGTGGATATGCTAACAGTGTACGCCGTGAATTACTTCAAGAGATAAACATAGACATTCAAGCACTTTCAAAATTTAATTTCAAGATAATTGGCGTTCTAAACGACGATTCTACAGCTTTGGGCAGAAGGCACTTTGCCTTTGTACACTTATTAGAGCTATATGAATTACCTACTGAGGAAGCCGAGTATTTCAAAAAGGGCGAGAAATCCATTAATGACCCCAAGCTTGTTGACATTCCTGATACGTCCAAAGAGTTTGAAGGTTATGAATATTGGTCTAAAATTTGCTTACAGACCTTTTTTGGGAATCAACTCTCTTTCGGGTGTAGTGTAAACCCAAAACATAACTTTTCTTTACGTAAGCAAAATGAAATTATCCTTATTGTTGGCTACATTGGTAGCGGAAAAACGGAAGCCTGCAAGTTGCTAGAACACGAATTTGGTTACACACTGCTGCCATGTTCAAAGATTATGCAACACGAAATTGGTTGTCCCCCAATAAACGAAATCGGAAGGCACGCGCTACAACAGATCGGGCTAAACTTTGTAACCAAAGAAAATGGCCATGAACGCTTATCCCATGCTATTGCTAAGAGGATAAATCAAAACCCTACAAAAAAATATATTCTCGACGGCCTAAGATATCCACAAACATATAGCGTTTTAAAAAAAATGCTGGGGCGAGACATTAGCGTGCTTTATGTTGAATCAACAATTGATAGCTTATACAAGTATTTTTCACGTCGGGAAAACAAGAAAAAGAATAACGGAATGCAACAACCTACATTTAGCGAGTTTTTGTCTATTGTATATCATCCCGTAGAAAGGGAGATTGAGCGGTTTTATCCAATAGCAGACATTACTGTTTACAATCATGGGTCAAAAGATGCATATTTAAATGCACTGAGAGAATACTTCCTAAAGGAGCTAGAATAACCACATGGTATCTGCTTGGGACAACAATGCAAAACAACGACATGCACAAATCCTAGCTGGAAAGGACACATCTTTCTCAAAGATAATGTCTCCTCTATTCGTGCGCCTTGTCAGCCAAATCAAAGATATTGAAAACTCTACAATCCTAGATATCGGTTGTGGGTCTGGAATCCTTACTTCTTTACTAGCAAACAAAGCAAAAAAAGTAATTGGAATTGATCCATCTAGCATATCCATAGAAATTGCCAAGGAATCTTTTGATCTACTAGAGAATGTTACTTTCAAATGTTCGCCAATTGAAAAGTTTCTCCCGAAAAACAAATTTGAAGTGGCTGTAAGCCATATGGCCATCCAGACTATAACTAACCTTAAGAAAACTTTTACCACTGTTTCCAAGCTTCTTGAGAAGCAAGGGGTTTTTATTTTTTCTATTCCTCACCCTTGTTTTTGGGCATTCTACAAACCAGAGATATTTAAATCTAATTACATATACTCCAAAACTTCAAACCACAACATCCATTTCACCATCAGCAACGACCCCAACCCGCTGCCAAGCTTGGTACCCTATCACCACAGAAGCATTGAAACATACACATCACATCTGAAAAATGCCGGGTTCCAAATTACACAGATATTTGAACCATTCCCCGATAAAAACATACAAAAAGAGTACCCATCAAAATGGGAATATCCTCATTTCATGGTTTTTTGTTGCTCTAAAACAACTCAGGAGTAAATAATGATGAAATCCCTATTCCAGTGGCTAAAAACAAATTTAGATCTAACAAGTGATGCCGTTTCGTTGTTGATTGCAATAGTTCTAATTGTAAAATACCAAACGCAAAAACCTCAGCCAAACAATGCTGAACTATTAGTTGGCATCCTTGCTGTTCTATCAGTAATTGCTATTTCTGGCATCATTGAAAAGAGAAGCCGCCTGTCACGTATGGAAAAGCTCATTCAGCAAGAAAAAACATTACTAGAAAACAAAGTAATCGACCGCATAAAAGCTGACGAATTTTTTCAAAAAGACCATAAACCATCGCAAGAATTTTTTAATTCGGCAGATACAATTTGTATTTCTGGAATAACTCTCGGAAACACGAGTGGGCAATTTTCTTATATATTAAGCCAGAGGCTAAAAGCAGGAGCTAACATCAGAGTTATTCTCCTATCGTCAGAAAAATGTGTATTAGAACAAATAGTTCTCCGGAGTTGGGGAGAAACGTCCTCAGAGTATTATGAAAAGCGCTTGGAAAATACCTTTGAACTAATAAAAATAATGAGCACAACCCCGGATGCCAAAGGATCACTAGAAATAGGTTTCCTACCATATGTGCCATCCTTTGGTATTACTATGATAGACCCCGACACCCCTCAAGGGAAATCCTATATTGAAATCTACCATCACAACTCTACAGAACCAGGCCCGTCGTTTTATCTAAACACTAACAAAGATCCATTCTGGTTCAGATTTTTTAAAGATCAATTTGAGCTTATGTGGAATCAGTCAAGCCAAAAAACCGTCTTAGAGTATGGAAGCAACAAATATCGAATATAACAACAAACTTTTTTACATATCCTTAATTTATGAGGAAAGAATAGATAACTGTGCCTACTAAAAATCCTTTGCAAATAAATAAAATTTATCAAGGTGACTGCATCGAAGTGTTAGACACCCTTCCAAGTAATTCAATTGACCTTATATTTGCAGACCCACCTTATAATCTACAGCTTGAAAAAGAGCTTTGGAGACCAAATCACACCAAGGTTGATACAGTCAACGACAAGTGGGATAAGTTCAAAGGGTTTAATGAATACGATACTTTTACAAAACAATGGCTAGAAGCCTGTAGACGTGTTCTTAAAAATACAGGGACAATATGGGTAATAGGCACCTATCACAATTTATATCGCGTCGGAACTGCTCTCCAAAATCTAAATTTTTGGATTCTAAACGATGTTATCTGGATAAAAACCAACCCTATGCCAAACTTCAAGGGCGTTCGTTTCGCCAACGCACACGAAACGTTGATTTGGGCACAGAAAAAAAAGGGGGCAAAATATACATTCAATTATCACGCAATGAAAGCGCGTAATGATGATCGCCAGATGCGAAGCGATTGGAGTATCCCCGTTTGTTCAGGCCAAGAACGAATTCGCGTTAATGGAATTAAGGCCCACACAACACAAAAACCTGAAGAACTACTTTATCGTGTCATTCTCTCTTCATCAAAACCTGGAGATGTGGTGCTTGATCCTTTTTTCGGTAGCGGCACGACGGGAGCGGTTGCCAAGAAATTACATCGTCAGTGGATCGGCATCGAACGCGAGGGGACATATGTCAAGATTGCAAAAGAAAGAATTAGCGCTGCTCAACCAGTTCCCCTCGAATCTATTACTTTCCCTGATCGGCGGAAAATACCACGCATCCCTTTTGTAACGCTGCTCGAAAACGGATTCCTGCGTCCCGGCGAGCGGCTCTACTTCGGCCCGCAGGGCGAGGTCAGCGCCGTCATCCTGGCCAACGGACACATCCGGCACGGCGAGACGGTCGGTTCGATCCACCAGGTCGGCAAGGCGCTG
>JAJRSY010000058.1 GCA_024278565.1 Bacteroidota bacterium | reverse complement strand
GCTAATAAAATGCCATAAGAGTCTTGTTTTCAAAGCATTGAGCTGGCGTTTTTTGAAATTTTGATTTTAGTCCGAAAACTTTAACAAAATTTTAATTTTGCTGATATTCAATCACTTATGGCTTTTTGAGATTGGAATACAGCTTTTTTTGAATCTGATGCGATTTTCCAATGACACACAAAATATTGATTATTAGATGTTTAACTAGACTGATTAGTTACAAAATAAGTTGTTAATTGCCACGCTTCGATTTTTTATTGTTCCAAAAAAGCGCATCCATAATTACTTTTATACTATAAAAACCCAATGATATTGCGGCTATGGCCAAGATGCCACCCACAATAAGCACGGGCCAATAAAATGGATGCTCTTGATTTTTAAAAGCCTCGTAAATAACCACAGGGGCAATGAACATCAGGGCAATGGTATAGAGTGACAACTTTATTCCCTTGGCAAGTATTTCCTTGTTCATATCACACTTTTGGTTTATGGGTTTTAAAAGTACGCATTTAGAGCTATATTTAGAACCTGTTTAATCGCTAATTAATTCGTAATTTAAGATGAGGGTATTGTTGGTTCCTGATAAGTTCAAAGGCTCCTTGTCGGCCGAGGCAGTAATTAAGGCCATACAAGAAGGGCTGGAACAGCAAATTTCCAATGTACAAGTACATTCCCTTTTAGCCTCAGATGGGGGAGATGGTTTTTTAGATGCCGTCTCAAAGCATGTGGGGAGTGATTACATTGAGGTTGATACGGTGGATCCATTGGGGAGAAGTATCAAAGCTTCATATTTGTTGAACCCTCATGATAAAACGGCTTATATCGAACTTGCCAAAGCATCGGGTCTTGAACTTCTTTCGGCCAGTGAGCGAAAAGTAATGAACTGCTCGACCTATGGCACTGGCTTGCAGATCAAAGATGCCATTGCCAAAGGAGTTGCTTCTATTTATTTGGGATTGGGCGGAAGTGCCACCAACGATGCCGGTATGGGCATTGCCACTGCAATGGGCTATCGCTTTACCGATTTCCAGGGAAAAGTGCTTGAACCGATAGGAAGCAATTTATCTGAAATTCATACCATCCATTCCGAAGGAAGCATAAAAAAACTAGATTCAATTTCATTTTTAGCCATCAACGATGTTGATAACCCGTTATACGGTCGTAAGGGTGCCGCCTATACGTATGCCGAGCAAAAAGGGGCCAATGATGCAGAAATCAGAGAGTTGGATAAGGGCTTGCGGCATTTCTCAAAAATCGTTAAACAGCAGTTAAGAAAAGATGTAGCGGAACTGGCTGGATCGGGAGCTGCTGGAGGAACGGCCTTTGGCTTAAAGGCGTTCTTCAATGCTAAATTCATTTCAGGGATTGATTTTGTTCTTGGTTTGTCTAATGTAGATGCCCTTTTATCAGCACATGATTTTGATTTTATTATTACAGGGGAAGGAAAGTTCGACAACCAAACCCTACACGGAAAGTTAATCAAAGGAGTTGTTGATCTTGGAAAACGTTATAAGCTGCCCGTGTTGGTAGTTTGCGGTCAGGTGGACATGGATAAAGGCAAACTGGCCAAACTTGGTATTCACACGGTAATCGAAATCGGTGATGCATCGAAATCATTGGAATACAATATGAAAAACGCCCAACAACTCATTGAAAATAGTGTGGCTGCTTTTTTTCAGAATCGCTGACCTTCGCACAGTTAATCAATAATAATGGACTTGGTAAAGGTTTGGCATACTGCAAAATACCCCAAGGCATAACGATCTGAATCAATGGCCGTGTCTGTAGTATTTATAAAATTTCCCCTTACGGTGGCCACTGGGGTCTGAAAGGGACCCTGATCACCCGTTGCTTGAACAATCAACTGATTCATATAGTTATAGAAAGACTCATCAACACCCAAAAGGGAAACGCTTACTTCTTGCCCGTCAGTGACCCCATCATCGTAAAAATATGAAAACTGAAAGGTCTGGCCCTGATAGAACGTATCTTCGGTAACCAGGTATTCGTCAAAATCAAAATCAAAGAGATAAAAGTCATCGCGGTCATCAGTATCGGTAAACGAAATCAATATTTCAGTCTCATTGCCAGCGAACAAGGTGCCATCGCCCTGTTCTAATCGATCTATCGGTGCCCCAGGTACATACGTGGCATTTGCGACATACGTATTGCCTTCGTATTCGATGGTGAGTTCGAGGTTTCCGTTCGTGAAAAACCCGGTACTCTTAATGGCGACATAGACACCAGGAGATACTTCTGTTAAGGCGACTGAACCGTAGTCACTTGCCGTTGTGGGTAGGTCAGGGTTGTCTAGTACAATCGAGCTAAGTTGCGCGGGTTCAATAGCGGTGAAAAATGAACGTGTGAGTCCCACTTCGACCCGTATGGTGGTGGTGAGCTGATCTTCATCAATACGAACAAGGGCATCTATGATAAGCCTTGGTTCTTCGTTGGGCAAAGTGACTTCTATAACCTCTTCGCATCCGAAGAGGGCAAGGACCATGAGTATTGCAAGAACTGAATTTTTCATTTATATTAAAACTTAAAATTATAGGTGACTGCTGGCACGATTCCGAAAATCGATGTGCGCACCGCCTCATTACTTCCCGAATCTTGATTTCTTCTGAAATATATTGAGGCTGCATTTCTTCGATTATATACGTTATAGATACTGAACACCCACTCCGCTTTTCGCTTGCGGTTTTTATTTTTTCTAGAGGTCAATGTAGCTGATAGATCAACCCTATGGTAATTGGGCAAACGCTCTTTGTTGCGAAGTCCAAAGTGAGGTACTACAAGTCCTTGAAATTTCAATTGCCCTACGGGGTAATTGGTGGGCTGCCCCGTCTGAAAGATAAAGTTGGTGTTAAAACTCCATTTATCATTTAGTTCATAACTGCCAAAAAATGAGACGTCATGGGGTTTGTCATAGGGGGTATTGTACCACTGTCCGAAATTGATTCCGGTCTCCCTGTTCGTATTTGTATTGTTTCCAATTGCCCGCCCTGGGGTTCTTTGCTCTGATTTTGATAGGGTGTAGGCCAACCATCCTTGAAACTTCCCCTCATTTTTTCGCAATAGTAGTTCCAGTCCATATGCCCTTGCCTCTCCGTTGAGAATAACCGATTCAATGGCCTCATTTGCGATAAGGTTGGCGCCATCAATATAATCGATCCTGTTTTTAATGTCTTTGTAGAAAACCTCGGTCTCAAACGAATAATCGCCCTCTTTGATGTTTTTAAAATAACCTAGGGCATACTGATCTAAGAGTTGTGGTTTTACAAAGGGGCCACTTGGTGTCCACACATCCAAAGGGGTGGGAGAGTTGGTATTCGATAGCAGGTGAAGGTACTGCGCCAATCGGGTATAACTTGCCTTTACCGAGCTAGAACTATTTAGCATGAGGGAAAGAGAAACCCTGGGTTCAAGGTTATTGAACGTGGCCAAGGTCTCTGAACGGCTGTGACGTATCACATCAATTGGATCGGCAGCTTGATAGAGCACCAAAAGAGGGTCGAAGAGCACCGGATTGTTGTTTTCATAGACATTGACCCGATCTTGCCCCATTCTGATAAAGTTACTGAAGCGAAGCCCGTAGCCCAGACTAAGTTTGTCGGTCACATCATGTTCGAGGTCAATATAGGCGGCAAATTCATTGGCATATTTCTTGGTCAGCTGATTTTCGAGAATACCCGACTCTGAGTTGCTGGGCTCGATTTTGCCGGGGTTGAAACTGTAATAGATATTATTAATTCCGTAATTAATCTGAAGTTTGTCAGTTACATAATGTTTAAGGTCGTACTTCAAATTGAAGTTTTGAATGCCTGAATTCCAGTTGAAGCCCACGAAATCGAGTTTAAGACCGTAGTAATAGTCCGAATAGATCAAGGAAAGGTTCGAGAACAATTTGTCAGAGAACAGGTGGTTCCAACGAAAATTGCCCACCGAATTGCCGTAGGTGTTCACAAAACTCTCGTTGATTCCGAAAACATCCCTTCCGAAGTACCCTGATAAAAAAATGCTGTTTTTTTCATTGATCCTAAAATTGATCTTGGT
>JAJRSY010000057.1 GCA_024278565.1 Bacteroidota bacterium | reverse complement strand
GGCGTTGTTAGAACGAAAATTGAAAGATGCCAACTATATACCAACAGTAGAAGAAGTTCAAGATATTGTGGAGTATAAGTTGATGGACAGTAAGTTTCGTGATGTTGCCAAGGCCTATATTTTATATAGGGATGAGCAAACCAGAAATCGAAAAACGAATATCTTTGAAAAACGCATCAATTTAAAGCCTTATGAATACCCTGAGCTTAACGAATATGTAGATGCGATCAGGCACTCCTATTGGATCCATACCGAGTTTAACTTTACCAGTGATATACAAGATTTCAAAACACAGTTAAATGACTCAGAGCGTAACGCTATTAAAAATACCCTGCTTGCCATTTCTCAAATAGAAGTGGCCGTAAAAACATTTTGGGGAAACATTTATGACAAAATGCCCAAGCCGGAAATAGGATCAGTAGGGGCGACGTTTGCCGAAAGTGAGGTGCGTCATCACGATGCGTACTCGCATTTATTGGAAATTCTGGGTCTAAATGCAGAGTTTAAAAACTTAAAGAAGAAACCTGTGATCATGCGGCGTGTCCAGTATTTAGAAACCGCCGTTAAAAATGCAAAAAGTGATGACGTTAAAGAGTATTCAGAGTCCATCTTATTATTTGCCCTTTTTATTGAACATGTATCGCTCTTCTCACAGTTTTTGATAATAATGGCCTTTAATAAACATAAAAATATGCTCAAGGGCATTTCAAATGTAGTAGAGGCAACTTCAAAAGAAGAACAAATTCATGGTGATTTCGGAATTGATATTATTAAGATCATCAAAGACGAAAACCCTTCATGGTTTGATGATGATTACTATCTAGTGGTGCAACAATTGTGTAGGGAATCATTTGAATCAGAAAGGAGAATTGTAGATTGGATTTTTGAAAAAGGGGAATTGGACTTTTTACCCAAAGATGTAATCAATGAATTTATTAAAAACAGATTCAATAATTCATTGGAGAGTATTGGTATTGAAAAAATATTCGATATAGATCAAGATCTAATAGCCCAGACCGAGTGGTTCGATGATGAGATCATCGGAACAAAACATGGCGATTTCTTTGTGAAACGCTCTATTAATTATAGTAAAAGAACCAAAAGTATAACCAGTGATGACCTATTTTAAAAAATGAACGACCAAATAAAAGAACAAAGTCTTACAGACGCACAAAAACTGATTCAAGCACGGGAAGCTGCGAGAAAGGAAATGAAAAAACCAGAAATAAACTGGTTGACCGAGAACAGCCGTAAATTTCTTGAATCTGGCTATTTAACCGATGGTCAAACACCCGAAGAACGAATTAGGGAAATTGCCCTACATGCAGAGAATATATTGAAAATCAAAGGTTTTGCGGATAAGTTTTATGGTTATATGGCAGAGGGCTATTACTCGTTAGCGTCACCAGTTTGGTCAAATTTTGGTAAAAAACGTGGGTTGCCCATTAGTTGTTTTGGTTCGTGTATTGCAGATGATATGGGTGATATTCTGTTCACTCAATCAGAGGTTGGTATGATGTCAAAATTAGGCGGTGGCACCTCTGGTTATTTTGGTAAACTTCGCCATAGAGGGGCTGATGTGAAAAATAATGGCACCTCTTCAGGTTCTGTACATATCATGCAACTTTTTGAGAAAATGGTTGATGTGGTTAGCCAAGGTTCGGTTAGAAGAGGTCGTTTTTCTCCTTATTTGCCCATAGATCATCAAGACATACATGAGTTTTTAGAAATCGGTACTGAAGGTAACCCGATTCAAGAATTGACCCATGGCGTTACCGTTGGCGATCAATGGATGCAAGAAATGATAGACGGTGATACTGATAAAAGGGCAGTTTGGGCAAAAGTTTTACAACGAAGGGGAGAAATAGGCTATCCGTATATATTCTTTAGGGACAATGCAAATAACGGAACTGTAGATGTATATAAAAAGAGGAACTTAGAAATTTATGGTAGTAATCTTTGTACCGAGATTATGTTGCCATCAAATGAAAATTGGTCTTTTGTTTGTTGTTTGTCATCAATCAATTTGTTGCATTATGACAAGTGGAAAGATACCGATGCCGTAGAAACCCTAACCTATTTTCTTGATGCCGTAATGGAAGAGTTTATCACCAAGTTGGAAGCCTTTAAAGACTCACCTCTTAGAGACGATAAACTCACATTTACCTTCATGGAAAAGGCCTATAATTTTGCAAAGGAGAATAGAGCGTTAGGTCTGGGAGCATTGGGTTGGCACTCCTTATTGCAATCTAAAATGTTGCCCTTTGATAGCGAGGAGGCTTATGCGTTGAACAATGAAATTTTCAGAACAATAAAAGAAAAATCATACGCAGCCTCAGAAAAATTGGCAACACTCTTGGGTGAACCAGAGGTGATGAAAGGGTATGGTAGGCGTAATGCCACCTTGAATGCAATTGCACCCACAACTTCTTCTGCATTCATTTTAGGACAGGTTTCGCAAGGTATTGAACCCATTTGGTCGAATAGTTATGTAAAAGATATTGCTAAGATAAAAACCACTATCAAGAATCCGTTTTTAACCAAAATTCTAGAGGAAAAAGGGATGAATACAAACGAAGTTTGGACTAGTATTCGTGATTATGACGGTTCAGTACAGCAGTTGAATGTTCTTACCGACCACGAAAAAGAAGTGTTTAAAACATACCCTGAAATAGACCAAATGGCTATTGTTTATCAGGCCGCAACTAGGCAAAACCATATTGACCAGGGGCAGTCGATCAATGTTATGGTACACCCGGACATGCCCATCAAAGATGTAAATAAAATATATACTACAGCTTGGAAGTTGGGTATAAAGTCAATGTACTACCAGCACAGTATGAACGCTGCGCAAAAATTCAAGCAAAAGAAAGAATGCCTGAGTTGTGAAGGCTAGAGTTTAGTACATGACAAAAACCGTGTTATGTCTATATCCATTGGTTTCATTGAGTTGAGTGGGCAGTTGGCAATATAGTCCAGTCCATACCTGCCTGTCGGCAGACAGGTTTGAACAATGTCCTTGC
>JAJRSY010000056.1 GCA_024278565.1 Bacteroidota bacterium | reverse complement strand
CCCATCGTTTCGATTTGAAAGGAGATTCGTTAAGAAAGAAAAAATAATCTTATATTTATCGTGTAAATCAATCACAAATTAGATTGTACACTTTACTCCGAATCCATTGTACACTTTGTCCGAATTACTCAGCTGCGGCCAGTTCTGCAATTTCATCTAAATGTTCCTGTAACTTTGTTGCATTCGCTTCCAATCTAGTCAACTTCCTGATTAGGTCTTTTTTAAGGTTGAAATACTCAATTTTTGCGTTAAGGTCTTGGGGTACTGCATTTAACTTGTTGGTCAATTCTTCAATCCTTTTTTGAAGTTCTTCAACGGTGGGTTGTTTGTGCCATACTTTTTTATCGGCGTTACTACTTTTAGAAGTTTCTATTTTTTTTACTTCCATTACGGGCGTAGCTTTCCCGGTCTGCCCAACTTGGGCCGGTTTTTTTGTTGTCATAATTTAAAATTTATGTTAAACATTACTAAAACGCTTGGTTTCCCTTGCATCTCGTATATTAAAAGTACAAAAAAAATCAATATCAAACAAATGTAAAATACTGGCTATCTGTATGTTAGGTGAAAACATGGCAATATAAACCCAAATAAAGGTTACGGGTAAAGCAAAATTTTTTTTTCATCAAAAAAGTATCCCTATTCTGATTTACCCCGTGTCCGGGGTTTAAAAAGCTATCATTTTGATTTTCAGTAAAAAAATTTGATCAAACTTTCAAAAAGTTTGCTCCGTCTGATAGAAGACCCCGCACCGCCCTGTCTCGTTTTTGTAATTACCAAATAAAAAAAGTCGTGTTATATGCTGGCTGTCTGGAATGATTCTAAGTAAGGCCTACGGTGTGTAGGATCATGTGCGAAAAGGTAATTACCTAAAGATGCTTATGATACTTTCATCGTATTCATCATTGACCGGGAACTTATTCATGCCAATGAAGAGCGTATCAAAGGCATCGGTCCCGTCCGTGCGATGTTCAAGACGGTCTTCTTCAGATTCAACCAGCTTCTCCCCGGATTTATCTTTTTGAAATCCTTTTGAGGTTATTTTGACCCCAGTGTTTTCTAATGCAAGAAGAAGTGCTTCGTTGTTTGGTTTATTAAACATCGGGAAAAGATACTTCTGCCCTTTTAATGCCAGGTGTATCATCCGATGTTTATCGCGGTGTGGTACTGGGTTGCCCAAATGGATACGGTCTACAGTCCATTTCAAGCGTTCAAATTCAGAGCAAATTACTGATGCAAAGTCATCATCACCAACAGCGTAGTTGGTTCCAAGTGCTGTATTATCGTAATAGTAAATAACTGTTTTGTTGTTGTGGAATCGGTAATAATTGCAAAAGTCCTGTACCAGTTCCCGTATCTTCCGTTCATATTTCACATAGAAGCTTTTTAGGGTTAGCATCTTAACGCCCTGGCGTTGGCCAGCCACCAACCAATTGATATTGGCATTATAATCAAAGGCAATGGATATTGGTTTTTCCCTATCCAGGTCGCCATCCTGTTTGCAGTTATCGTCCTTGTCTTTGTAGCTATAATCCAGGCTGTCAAGGTAACTGTTATCAAACGCATCATAATAATGTATGCCTTCTTGGAGGGCAGCATAAAAGTTATCTTTTTGATTCTTTATTTTCTTACAAAGTATTGAGGTTTGAAACACCAACGGGGGCAGGTCACGCTTCATTTGCCTGATGTACTTTTCTCCCAGCAATAAAAGGTTTTCGATGCTAGACCATTCACGATAGTAAACAGCTACAGAACGTAGTTTAGCCAGGGCTATATCTATTTCACGCAAAGACCTGGCATGATAGGGTTTTGGGGCAATCTTCATACGCTGCTGGATTTCCCATCTTTCATGGATTAAGCCATGTATAGTTTCAATTAGCTCATTATCCATCTTTTCTTTATAGGATAGAAACCAGCTACCGGCTTTAGTGGTTGGCATATCGGAAATGATTAACATCCCATGATGCCATGGGATGTGCCCAAAATGCCCTTTAAACCCACCATTAGCGGGGAATGTTTCTTCTTTCAGCTTTTGAAAATTCAAAAATTTGGCTTCATCAAGCATTAACCAGTCAAGGGTTAGGGAATTGGATGTCCCTGCACGGTCCTGGGAGATCAGACGCCAGATAGTCCCGTTATACCATATAATTGCATGTTCGTAGCTAGGAGGGTCGATTATAGGCTTAATGAAGTTGCTGTTTTTTGGGGGTTTATGCCCTATGTAGAAATGTAAATCACGTTTGTACCCGAAATCTTCAAGGGCCTGTAATGTACCTGGGAGAGTCCGGGATAAAAGTTGTTGGAAAGTGCTGCCAATAACCCCACCTGTTGACCTGGGCATTTGCTGTGTATTCCTTAGCCCGAAAGGAGATGCAAACCCATGTGACTTTCCTATACGCCTACCCCCTGCAATTACCGATGTATGCGCTCCTGTGTACATGAACTCCAACTGAGGGTCATTAAAGTATATTTTCTTCCTCTGTTTCGTCATTTGTTACGTCTTCGAAAGGCACATCTATAATCTCAATTTCAGCCTGGTATTTCTCAAGCATCTTATTTTTCTTTTTTCTAATATCCGGGTCTTTTTTCAATCCTAGTGGAGAGGGATCATCGGTTGGTTCAAAAGGCTGTGGGACTATTTCATCAAACGGCAAAGGGTCGGCATCGGGTTTATCCAGCATGTTGTATTTCCCAAGTTTATCAGCAGCCAACGCCATGGCTTTTGGGTCTTTTTGGAGTTCTGCAAGTGCATAGGCATTCTCAAGCATCGTGTTTACCCTGAACCTGATCCAATCTTTACCGGGGTTTTTTATATCGCCCAAAAGTATTTTTATGAGTTGTATATCTTCATAAGCTGTACTTTTCACAATACCAAATTCATTCATTAAGTGGTCACGTAGGTCAGGTTCTTTCTTTGTGGGGAATTCATACCAAAACATGTACCCGACCCTGACCCGCTTAATGCGTTCACGGTAAGCTTCCGGAATATTCTCAGCATCATCGTACAGGTGTTTCCGACATATTTCCAATGTAGTTGGGCGTGGCATATTATTCGTTTTGTTCCTGGTCTATTGCAAAGTACCTCACCATTTCCACAGCTGCCGGGCTTCCAAGTTTCGACAGTTTGATTTCTTGTTTTCTGAGTTCAAGTATCGTTTCAGCTTTACCTGTTTCATAGGCTTTATAAACTTCGCTCGATTTGTTTTTTATTTTTCGTTTAAATTCTTCCGGATCGACATCAATTAACAACGCTATGTGGTCAGGGCGCATTAATTGCGATGCCAGGTCTTTAATTGTTGTCAGTTGTCCCTGTGAATACTTCATTGGCATCAATCATTTTTTTTTCTCCTTGATAATAGATTTAAGCAGGCTTGAATAAATTTCAGGCATAGTGCAAACCATACCACATTCAATCCTGTTACCACGGGTTTGGTTTTGACTGGTGACAACTGAAACTTTCCAGTTATTATTTCTCACCAAAACCACTTTTGCGTGGTTATTACCTAAATGAAGCTTTTCGGCGATATTGTTGGTAAACAATGTTAGCCGGAGTGCTTTGACCGCTGTACGGTGGTCGGCTATTACCGCCAGGGAACTTACCATGCCTTTTTCTTTCATCTGTACCAGCTTTACCACCTGATAAATTCCTCTGAAACGGAAAATGTAGTGAGGGTTACCTCGCTCTTCCCTGTTTCAAGGAGGATAAATTCTATCAGGTGGTAAAGCTGGAAATCTGATGTAAAATAAGCCTGTACAGGTGTACAGGCTAAAGGGTTGATATGTTCCCGGACTTTCTCTAACATTCGATGCCCAGGCTTTTCAATTCTTCAATTGTCTTGGGTTTCAGCTCCTCATTAGCAGCTTTTAATTCATTCACTCGTTCCTGGAGTTTCGCTTTCAATTTCCCGGCTTTTTGCTGGTTTTTTTCTTCTGCAAGTTTTTGCATGTTTATTGAAATGTATTTGCGATTTGCATTTATCCGTTTATGGGCTATGATTGCAGAGTCATCATCCGGGATTCCATTTTCAGTAGTATCTTCACTACCAGGTTGCCAGGCATCAATAATCTCCCAGTTAGCACGGATAGATTCATCTAATTGACGAATCCTGTCAATTAGCGGTTTTCTGCCTTCATCGGATGCATTCTCCATAAGCTTAAGCTTTTCGTGCAATGCCCTGACCTGTTTGTACGAATCGCGGTTTTGTTTCCATAGGGTTTGATGTTTTTCTGGTAAGTCTTCCAATTTAACCTCCAGGTTATTCCTGACAATTATCAATTTGTCACTGTCAGCCCCAAGCATCCGGCTGGTGCCTTTAATGGGTATGGGTTCCGGATCTTTCCCCTGTGTACCATCGTTTTCTGAAGCTCCAACAATTTTAAGTTCTTTCTCTTTCAATTTTTTGCCCTTCAGGGGCATCAGGTCAGTAATTTTCTTCAATTCATATTCCAATTTTTTCGGATTTTGTTTCCTGGATAAATTTTGCAGTAATATCCTGTTTTTTGAATATTTTGCTAATAATATTAGCCCTTTGGCATAATCCTTTTCTTCGAACCATTCAATTAAATTTTCCATAATTTTTTTTGATTCAAGATAGAATAGAGGTAATTACCATGGAAGGACAAAAAAAAGAGTGCCCTGGAATAAGGCACTCTTTAAGGTGGAAAAGCAAGTATTTAGGTAACTGGATTTACATCGCCTGCATCGGTTAGGATTGCCCCATCGTAAAATGGGAACGGTGCAACGTCCGATGCTTCAACTTCAATTGTAACACCGCGTTCACCAGAAGGGCTAGAACCAATATCCATGGTTGCCTTCGTAAGAATACTAAATTTTTCAGAGCCAACAACACGGTATTTCCCGGAATCGCGTTCCTGGAATATATACACGATATCTGTATTATTCGCCAGTTTGCAAAAGGCTGTTGCCTTTTCTTCTGTTAACGAGATTACAACCTTCAACTTATTAAGGTTTGAAACACAACGTACTTCCCCCTGCGGTTCAGAAGTAGGTTGCGATTTTACAGCAATACAGTTAATTTTTTTGAACGTGGAAGTACCATCAAGGGTAAAATCACCGGCAAGGGTCACTTCTTCGGAAGGTGTTGCCGGTGCCACAGCAAACTGAGGCCAGGCTGTTATTACCGATTTTGGGATGTAATACATCTCCGGGTAAATACCGGGAACGGACACTTGCCCGTCTTCCCAGTCCATATTATCAAAATTACTCATAAGAAGCTCCTTTTTATGCGGTGAACAGTTTTCCGGTTAATAATTTTTCAGGAGACAAAGTTTCAAACTGAGTCCCAAAAAACATTGTAGTCACAAATTGAAGTAAAAACGGGTTATCACCCCGGCGTACTTCAATCTTTTCTTCTTCGCCTACCTGGTTAACACCAACAAGCATATTGCCTTTTGTTGTAAGATGCAGGTAGTCTGATCCTTTTTTCCCAATTACAGGAACAAGTTCACAGTTGTTATCTGTACCTTCCAGGAAAGTTTTTTTGAACTCCTTATTGTAAGGTACAGCACCCACTGTTGTTTGGTAGTCATCTACATACGCATCGTATATTGCCCGGGGCATAAACAATTTTGCTGGTTCATCTTTCAACTCATCAGAGGCTGCACGGTAGTAAGCCTTTAGCTGGTCTAAGGCATTTGTGCTATCAATCGCTGCTGTAAAATCATATCGGTTTCCGATTGTCGGATTAATTTTATCTGCTGTGATCTCAGCGGCAGTAATGGTATCGAAACCATTGAACAACGTTGCAGTTGTTTTCCCGGCCGGGTCCCTAACGGCTTTAAAAATTGATTTGTTCAACCCTCCTGATATTTTCCGTATCATGAGCGTTAACACGGCTTTGTTTATCGGGACATTTTTTAAAGCTTCCCCTTTGGTTACAGCGGAACCATAAAGCGATGAAACCAGTTTATTTGGGTCAAACATTTTTATTGATTGCCCTAAATAGGTTTCTATATCCCGTCCGATGATTTCAATATTATCATCAGCATCATCGAGTAAGCCGGTGTAAGGCATTAATTCAACAGGTCCGTCAAGTTCACCAACGGTTTCTTTGTAACGGATGCCTGTGCGCAGGGTCATGTGCTTTAGGGTTCTCCCTAAGCCAATGACAGCCATTATCAAAAGTTCTTTACGGTATTTTTGAGCGGCGGTATTTAAATCGGTATGATTTACAGTTGGCATATTGGTAATTTTTAATTAATCTACTAATTTGTTAACAGCATCCCAGGTTTCTTTTGCCGAGGCATAAGTTTTAAATGAATCATCTTCATTTTTGTTTGATTCCTTTGAATCCGTAGCCTGGTTTGTTTTTTTGTCATCGGCTCCTGGAGCGTTTTTAAGGTTCTCTATTTGAGTTTTTAACTCCGCTACTTCACCTTCTTTTTTTTGAAGGTCGGTTTTGAGTTGCTCAACCTCTTTTTCATCGGTTGAAAGGTCAGTTTCTTTCTTTTCGGGTTTTTTAGCCTTTGGCTGAAGTCCGAAAGTTTCTTTTACCCACGACAATAAGGAGTTTTCATTTTTGAATTTGAATTCTTCCTTTTCAGAGGTTTCTTTCTTTTCTTCTGCCTTGGGCTCAAATCCGAATTTTTCTTTCATAAAAGACATAAGTTCATCTTCTGACTTGAATGAGAATTGTTTTTCTTCTTTTTTTTCAGCCATTGCAGTAGTATTATTTAATAATGGAACTTCTTTTTCTTCGGCTGCAGAAAACAGCCTCACAGTATTCTTATTTGAAGGCAAATCAACAATTGATGCTTCGTATAATTCGCATTTGGTAATTGTTGCCCGGGTTTGCCCTTTTTCCAAATCTTTTGGGTCACTCGAAAACTCAACAGGGTTGATTCCTGAGGAACACCCTCTAATCAAATCATTCTCAACTTTAGATTTAATGAGTTGGGCAAATTTATCGTTTTCGTCAAATTTGGGGTCGGCAAGCAATTTCCCATCTTCTTTTCGAATATTTTCCCAAATGCCAATAGGTAAAATCTGAGTGAGGTCCCACCCATCATCACGGCGGTGCATCCAAAGCATTATTGGATTTTTCTTAAATCGGTCAAGGTTTATTCCGTTGGTTAGAATACGATAACCACGGTCATTAATCGATTCATCGGAAAGCACAAAAGATTTTGCCATTGTAATATTACATTAAAGTATATTACAACGTTACAACCAAATACAGCATACATAAAGGACTTAACTTTAGGTATCGATGGTTATGGCGTATGGAGATTTACGGTTGATTTTACACTTATAACCATTAAAAGAACCGGGGGTTCCGTCAATGCCTCGGGAGTAAACTAAACGGGCTGGGTAATTCTCATCACCAACCAAGTAAACTATGTTGTTGGCATCAATTACCCTGAATTGAGCTTTGCGTTTTAAAACAGATTTTAAGGTTGTATCTTTTGCCTGTTCCGATTTTGCAACATTAAAATCAACAACACAAGCATAAACGTTGCCTGCTTTTGTCTCGGAAATATCTTCAGACAATTTCCCTGAATAAGGAATAATTTCAAACGCCGAAAAATTTACTTCCGGGAAAACACGGTACTCAATTTTTGTGATTACGGCACTGTTCATGTTAAAATAATTTTAATGTTATAGCTCAAATTTTTTACATTTTCCCTTAAAAATTTTACAAACTGCCTGCCTTTACTGCCTCACAGAGCTTACTAAACCTTTTTTCCTCCTTTTTCCTACGGTTTCGGTAGTCAATTTTCTTTATCGCATCAAAATTGGCTGCATTATTCCGCATGTTCAATCCTCTTAAAATTGCTTCAACAATTTCTTTCTGTTCGTACTTTTCTTCGTACCCTTTTTCAAACCTTGCTTTCACCCACACCCGGAACTCATAATCTATGTTATCCTGAATTTTTTCTTCTGCCCACCGTGGTAAATACAAGAAGCGGTAACGTAATATATATTGATTTGCATTTGTTACCGGCAAAATAAATGTTACAGGGTTCGAAATAAAAGGCCGCTTAGGCGGTATGTCGCAGGTAAGTATTACTGAATTGATCAATTTGCCCAAATCTTGTTTGCGCGAGAGGATGATATACTTTGCGTATGCAGGTGTATTGAATATATAACGGCAGTAAGCCTGCAAGATCGGGTCAAGAGAAAAGGTGATTTTTGGTTTTGTGTCGTAATTAATCATATCCTGGCATTTCAACCAGTAAGCACGCAAGCATTTCAAAGATAATTTTTTTTTTTAGAGGCACATATAAAAAAGTTACCTACATTACCTACATTTCAATTAACATTCTGTAATACAGGCAATTGCATGTAGGTAAATCTACCTACAAATACACAAATGTAGGTAGGCTTTTTACCTACACTAAAAACAGCCTACAATCTACCCTTATTTACCTACACTTACCATCATTTTACCTACACTTACCTACACTTTTAATTTATAACCTACATTTTAACCTTTTAATTTATAAGTATTTAGTATTTCTTTCTTTCAATTTGTAGGTAATGTAGGTTGATTTTATTCCTCTACTAAAAAATAAAACAACAATAAAAAACATCGAATACGTTAACACTCTGACAGACAGAGATATAAATAATTTAAAAAACGAAACACATCTCCTGTACAACTAATTTATAGGTTATAGCCGGGGAAAAAACAGGCATTCACCCCCAAAACCCCTCGCCAAAAATTTTATTAAAAGGGAGGTAGGAAATTAGAAAGGAATAATAAATTTTGATATAAAGCGGTATCTCCGCTACGCTTCGATGAATTTTAAACGCCCTGGCGGGCGAATGCCCTCGCACCCGGAATATTACTCCCCCGAGGGCTCGGAGTCCGTCATACTCCGGATAACATCAAGCTAAAAACAAGCTCGTGCCTCGCCAGTTCTTAGCTTGATGTTATCGGCAATCTTAGTCCCCGATGTATTCATAAGTAATTTGCTTACTCGTTTTTGAAATTTCCTTTATTTTTCGTTCTGATAATAGTTGTTTCAATATTGGTTTTTTGTTTACGAAATTTCTTCTCCTATACTCAAATGATAAAAATGGCTTATCAAACTTGAAAAGTTCAATCATTTTTTCAACACTAAAATCTGATATTTGGTCAGGTAATTTTAGAGCATATTCAATTTTTCTTTTCAATGCAATTAGTTCATCTTTTTTCATAACCAATTCAACGTCTGAACGTCCTTTTCGGTAAGGAATAATATTTAGGTAATAATTACCGGTATTGGTGATTGTAATTTTATCAACCAATTCGAGATTTCTTATTGAATCTGAAAATAACATATTGTTGTGTTTTTAAATTAGTATTTCAATTGTCGGCAGCCGATAACAGCACCTCATACGCAAGCTGCGAAAAGCAGCCAGCGCATCCCGTTAAATAATTCTTTTAGAATGGCAGTTCTTTTTCAATTTCATCCTGTTGTTCTTCCTGCCCTTCATATTCTTCGTTGCTGTCATCTTTAGCCGGGTCTGATTTCAGGTCGATACCCAGTGATTCGTATTTGAAGAACATAGCAGGTATTGGTGATGTGCCTTTAAACCGGATCTGTTTCTTTTTCCCTTTCGCATCGAGCAATTCCACGAAGTAGGGCTCGTTGCTTAAATAATTTTCCAGGGTCGATTTATCAAGTATCTTCTCGTAACCAAGCCTCCTGGCCTCCAGCGCGTAGTAGTGGTGGAATCTATTGAGCCTTATTGCCAGGGTGTCATCCACAAATCTAAAATCGCCTTTGTTCTCTAATATTTCATGCCGGGCGTAGAGCATTTCAATGATGTCCCAGAATTTCGCCAAATCAGTATTGGCTTGCATGTAACTACTTTGCCGGTCAATATTGTCAAAAAACACTGCGAGTAAATCGTTATATGAAATTATGGAATCAATCTTCCTATTGTCAATAAGGATTTTTACCGGGGTTACCATCCAGGAACAATTCTTCAATATCCTGTCTTCAACTTTCTTAGTTTTGAACTTCTTGTAAAATTCATTAAACACCTCGTTGTATGAATCATCGAAATTATCTTCAATCAATTGCCGGTGCCTAAGCAGTTCAATAGTTATGTGTGTCAACCCGTCAGCTTCCATGTCCTTCAGCTTCCTCATTTCGGCACGCTCTTCCTTTGAAAATTTGTCGCGGTTGAAAAGTAGAAGAATAGACCGGGTAAATAATGCGTGGTTGTCTGTTGGTATCTCTTCCCCGGAAACCATTGCAGCCGACAAAATAGGGGTGCTGATTGTGCGGAAATCATTGCTGAATGCTTTACGCCCGTATCCGATCCTATCGTATATATTCTTAATGGTTTCTTTTACATCCTTATTTACCTTGGTGTTTGAGTATTCATCGAGATGGACAATGGCGTTACGGACCTGGGCAAAACGATTAATGAAATATTTTATTGTACTTTTCCCTGCTAACCCAATTGCATCAGACTTTTCGCCAAACATGCTTAGCAAACTTTCGCAAATGGTTGACTTCCCGGTTTGAGGTTTCCCGGCACTCCATAATATCGGGAAACCAATGCCGGAACGGTGTGAGTAGATAATGTCGGAAAATAATGCCGATATGTAAAATGATATTGCTATTTCTCCATTCTTCCCATATACTTTAGAAAATTGATGTTTCCATGTCGAAAATTGAACCGGCTTTTTAGCTGTAAAGTGGCTGAATTTTTTCAAGTCCTTATAGGTATCGTAATCCCGTGCATTGAATTTACTCCATGCCGGGAAATAGAAATTCCTTTCATTGTAAGTCACCATGCCATATTCATCAACTGCCTGGAACCCATTGCCAGTAACTATCCCGTTACTAAAAGCATAGAACTTGTCAAGCGGCTGCCATCCAAGCTGAGAAACAAGGGTAGCAGGCCGCTCGTGCCTGAAAAGGATTGTCATCAGATCCAGCAGGTCATCTTTGCTCCCTTTCCAAATGAAATCGCCATGGCTAATCATCAATGCCTGAAAGTCTGCGAGGCTTACAAACGTTTTACTGCTAATTTCCACTATTCGGCTGACACCTTCATAATTTGTAATCTCACATATCCTTTTAGGGTCTTCTTCACTGTCAATTTGAAATAGTACGCGAAGGGTGAAATTTGCAAGTTCCTTTTTCCCTTTGTCAGTCCATTTTACAAGCTTCCCAAAATGATTTTCAATCCTTATATTGAAAGCCGCGTCATTTTCTACCTGCCCTATCGTCCCATCAGCTTGCACCTGGTAAGTGTAGGTGTAAAAACGGAATCTTTTGTTTGGCTTTCGAATCAGTTTGTCACGGTAGAAATCATAAAATGATTGTACATTGTCGAGATGGAATAATTTTTTGATTTTATAATCTGCATGGGAAGATAGTTTATGAATAGAAAAGTATTTCCCATGTTCGTTTTTTTTGACACATTGCAGCAAATCGGCAATAATCTTTTTTTGCCCATCCTGAACTTTAATGCCTGGATAATCAACATCAAGCTTTGAGTTTATTGATGAAAAATTACGGTGTTCAAGCAATAAGTCATCTAAGCCATATTTCTTTTCCGGGTGTGGGTTAGGATAAGTAAGGTAAACATCGGCAAAAGGTTCAAATAATGTTTTTGCGGTCAGGGCTGCCCTGTAAAATTGGTTGGGCCGTTTTGTTTCGACTTTACTTGCCAGGGAAAGGTCAAATAGGTCTGAATCGTATATTATCACTACATTTTGAACCTTGCATTTTTGAATTACATCCCGGAATTCCTTTCTTAGTTTGTCGTTATTTTCCCCGGGGGCTTTAAATCCGGTTAATCCATTCACACCGGCAATTGGCAGGTTGCCTGCTACCCATCCGGAAATGGCTTTTTTAAAGCCTTCTACCACAAAAAGAGTATCAATTTTTTTGCCTGCGTGAAAGGCATCTACAACTGGCGGTGTGAACAGGCACCGGGTGCCGGCACCTTTTACCGGGGTATATTTTGCCGGCCCTGCTTTTGTTTCCTTCGGAGTTTTCCACCTGGTAAGGTACCAGTCCCTTATTTTCTGGTGTGGAGGCTGCCCATAGGTATATATTTCCAGGTCGCTGGTAAGTATGTCGGGCACATAAAAACGGACATTCCCTTCATCATCGGGCGACATATACCAGGCAGTACCGGTTTGCCCATCGCGGGTATATTTAAATTTGTTTAGGCTCGGAGGCAACCCTGTTTCCAGGAGTTGATTAATGAAAAAGCGGTATTTGGTTTTCTCAAAATATTTATCGTAATCGCTTTTTTTTGTCATAGTGCTTTCAACAAGAGTATCCTTACTGTTTTTTTCTTCTCTATCTCGGGGTAACGGCGGCACAACACAGCGGCAAGTTTTTCGGCATCGACACCATATATTAGCAGGACGAAACCTTTTGCTGCTTTGAATTCATCAAGAGGTATAGTCCAGGTGTCTTGTACTTCGGCAGTTGTTCTTTCTTTTGTTTTGGGGTCATGGAGCAAAATTACCGGCTTTTTGTATCCCGGGTCTACCGCGTCAAGTGTTGGATGGAATTTCGATGGCGGTACGACTATTGCAAAATAGCTGTGCTTTGGTATTCCGTGGTTGAATGTTTGCATGATGTTAGTATGTGCGTTTAATCATTTTTTTTATGTGGTAATTGTTATGGAAGAGTTTCATAATCTTAATAACTAAATTCACGTTCAATAATCTTTTCTGCCGTATCTGTCAATGCTTCAAACTCAGCTCGCATAGCCTTTTTATTTGTAGGGATGAGTATTAATAGGTCTTTTTTCTTCCTTATTATATACCTGGCAAACTTCTCATAGCTGGAAATTGCTTCAAGCGCGTACATAACATTTGCCATTTCCTGTACCGCCCAGCCTTCGGGTATATTACTTACCCCCAAGCGCATTAGGTTTTTGCGGTAATTGATTATCCTCCTTATGAGCGACCGCCCTTCTTTGAAATATACAAGTTTGTTCATGATGCTTAATTTTAGGTTGAAAAACCAGCCCCGCTCTCGGGGCTGGAAGCTTGCTTACTTACTGGTATAATTGTTAATAATTAAGTTTCTTTAAGCCCCCCACAATCCGAATAAGAGGGGCTTATGGACGTTTTAGGAGTGTTTCGCCGCTGCCTCGCGCCTTGCAGCCGGTACCTGGTACCAACCTCCGGATTTTTTTTGCGGTAAAAGCCCGGGAGTCTAATCCCCAAAAGCCCCCGGGCTACCCTTACCTTCTTTCCAAGTTGCTAGAAAGCTGTATCTATGTTATAGGCGCAAACTCTTCCTTTAATCCGGGTGTGAGCCTTTGCCTGTATTCGGTCGTTATATTTATTATTGAACCTTCGCCGTTGCATCTTGTGCATATCTCTTTTTCATATTCATACTCCCGGTTCATTACCCGTATTTTGCCAGCCCCGGCACACTTATCGCATAGGATTATTTGCTTCCTTTTTGAAAAATCCTTCTCTGCCTTAGCTATGTTTATCTCCTTTTTCAGGTTTAGGCTCAATTTTTTTGCTTCGTTGCCAGCACTTTCAGGCACTAATTCAAGTGCAAACTCAATAAGTTCCAGGTTTCTTCTATCTACGTGGATAGCGTATTCATGAAAATCTGTTCTTTCGGCGTATATCATTTTTTGTGTTAAGTATTAAATAATGTCTTTTCTTCCTCGATTATCTCCGTGTCAAGTTTGCGTAGCTTAACATTCACTGCATTGATCTTCTTTTGTGCGCGGTCGATCTTCAACGCATCTTCCGGGTCAAGACGGTTCATTACACTGTAAATCTCAACCTGTGCCTTTGCTTTGATGGTGAGCAAGTCTTTACGCCCGGCAATAGCACCATGGAAATGTTCGTACAATACTTTGTAGCATTCCCATTTGTATTTCAATAATTCCGGTGAAGCAGATTGGATTTGGAATATCCACCCGTAAACAAAAAATTCGGGTAAAGCAACGTAATTTCGAAGCTGATTGTCGGGGGCCTGCATTTGCTGTTTAGCAAACACAGCTCCTAAAATTTCATCATTTTTTAGGTTCTGGAATTGGCGGTTCCAATTCACGTTCAATGCCTCGCAAATTGGTTTCAATGCGATCCAATATTGCCCGTTGGCAGTTACGAAATAGATGGTTTTATCGTTGAATTTGAGGAATTTTTTGATTTCTTTTTTCATATTGTTGTATTTTTGAATGTATTAACCAATAAATTATAGTTATGAATGAAGAAATTATGCGTAAGATATTAGAGCTTGAAACCAGGATGAAAAGGATTGAGAAGCTACTCTCAAACCCTTCCCTGGAAACTCTTAACAATAACCTACACATCATTGCGGATGAAATACGCAGGTTGAAATAGTTAACGGATCAGCCCAGATGTTTTTGGAAGGAGGCTGTGGTTTACAAGTGCATTTGCCGCGTCTCCTTCCCAACCTTCAAATTTGTTGACTACCATCCTTACTGCACGCATTTTCCGATACGTAGGATCATCTAGTTCCAAAATCCTTTTGATTTCATTTAAAAAATTTTCTTCCATAACTTTTTGATGTTTTAATTATATTCCCATTTCAGTAGCTTTTGCAATCAACGATGCCATGTTGGTTGCCACTAGCTTTTCCTTTATTTTTTCAATCCTGCTTTCTAGCCCTGGAAGTGATATGCACAGCATTAGGGCTGTGCGTTCTATGCTTTTTCCCTCTTTCAGCGCAACAATGGTTTCTACTTCATAGTTTTTTAACCCTAGCTTCAGGCTGCACAGTTTGCCACGGTGATGGCACTTGTAGTCGGTGCAGAAGTGGTTGTATGAATCGGCGCACAGGTTGCCGGCTTTGAAATCGGGCGTTTCGTCTAACGCCCCTACAACGCAGCGGTACCACATATCGAAAGCCTCCGAAAATTTCACCATTCCAATTTTTTGCAAATAATCGCGGCTGCGTGTATCTTTCAAAAACATTTCGGCAACCATATTTTGTATTTTTGTTGGTGCATCAGTAAACTTCATAGCCTGCCCTTTGTGTATCAACCATTTTTCGCTGTCGAACCAAAAAGCTTCCGTGCCTTCTATTATTCCAGCAGGAAGCTTCACCCTTTTGTTGTTTTGTACTAATTTTGTTTTCATAACTTTAATATTTAAGCCCGCCGGAAGTCTGCCAAAATTAAAGGAGGGCTTTAGTTTTTTTAACCTTCCAAATCTTTTTCAAGCCGATCCTTTATGGCTAGCTTTATATACTGGGATTCGTTCATGTTAAGCCTCTCTGAAACGGCTTCAATTAATTCCTTCATTTTTTTCGGAACCTTGGCATTAATACGGCTTTCATTCCTTTCCAATAGAAGATTCATATTATTTACTGTTGTTGTAGTCATACTTTTTAATTAATTTGGTAATACAAACATAAATTAAAGTTTGCATAAATGCAAAATATAGTTCGCATTAAGCAACTTGGGTATTGCAATTTAGAATCACTCTAAACATATATAAGTGAACTACAGAAAGATAAGAAAGCTTCAAGAAATAACTAAAGTTAGCAACAGAAAAATTGCTAAATATTTACAAATGTCTGATGTTGGTTACGGTAAAATGCTTGACAATGAAACTTGTACCGTAGCAACATTAGAAGCAATCGCTTCATTCTTTAAAAAGCCAGTTTCATATTTTTTCGATGAAAAACTTTCGAATGAAGAAAAATCTTCAATAATCAATCATGGCCCCACGTCACCCTACATAAAAAAATGTGAAAACCCTGATTGCATAAAAATAGTGAAAGAAAAAGACAGAATAATAAATGACCTCAGACTTACAAATGATTTGTTGAAAGAAAAATTAGAGGAGAAAGGAGAAATTGAGCCTGGAAAGAAGGTTAAGGGTGGTGTGGAAAAACCCAGAGAAGCCGGGTAAACTAAAATATTTCTTAAATAGTAAAAAACTTTCATAAAATAGAATTGTAGAGTAAAAAAATATGCGCCCAAACTGCGCCAGAAACGCGCCACAAAGTGCCCTAAAATACTCGAATTTGAATATATAACTATTTGACAATCAATATATGAAAAAAACTTTGAGAGTCCTGCCCCCGCTACCAGGTAAACAAAGGGAAAGCCGGTTCGAGAGGACCGGCTTTTTTTATTTTGATAAGATTCTCCAGAAAATCCGAATAACCCGGAACTTTCAGAACAATCGGCAGGCAACTGGTTATATGGGCAT
>JAJRSY010000055.1 GCA_024278565.1 Bacteroidota bacterium | reverse complement strand
TAGAATCGGCTATATGGCTTCCGCAATTGCTACACTAATGGCGTATGGCACCATGATGGTACTTTCTTATTATTTGGGAAAATCTCATTATCCAGTTCCTTATAACTTCCGAAAGATTTTGTTCTATTTGGGTGTTTCTGTTCTATTTTCAGCGATTTCATTTTATGGTTTTAACCGCAATTTGTATGTTGGAATACCACTGTTAGTGCTTTTTATGGGCTTGGTCTATAAATTAGAGAACGACAAACTAAAACGGATATTTTTAAGGAAGTGAAAGGGAGAAAGAAGAAAATAGACCAATTGTAACAGTTCAGCCGTTACCCTGATAATTTTCTTTAAAAAATCGGTTTTGGATTTGGATCCCATGTTTTTATATCGGATCTTTGGTGAAACACCAATGATTTGACGGATAAGCAAGCCATAGCGAAACTCCAGGGCCAAGTTGCCGAGCTTATAAAAGAGGTAGAAGGGCCTGACAAAAGAGAACATAGGGCTCAGAGCGCGCCTGGCCAAATACGAAAATCCAAAGAACAGCGGCAATAGCAGTATCCCGCCCCCAAAAGAACCATTTAGAAAGACCAAAAGTTTGCGGCCCAGATCCGACAGACCCCAAGGCGGGCAAAAGGGGCACAAGGGCAACAAGCTGAAAATGGTCGCCACGCCCGATACCGTGGTCGTCCATGATATCGAACAATGTGGCCGTTGCGGCCACGGACTGCCCGAGGGTGCGGACAACTATGACGCCCGCCAGATTTTCGACGTTCCACCGACCACCATCCAGGTTACGGAACATAGACGGTCGCACAAGACCTGTGGCAATTGCGGAAAACATAATATGGGAGGGTTTCCCAAAGGGCTTGTGCAAGAGGCCCAACCCGCCTGCCGGACGGGCAGGTATGGCAATTCCCTAAAATCACTTTGCGTATACCTCCAGAATTACCGGATGCTTCCCTTTGCGCGCTGCAAGGAGTTCATTGGCGAGCACCATATCTCTAGGGGCAGCCTGTCCAACCTGCCCGTCCGGCAGGCGGGTTTTCAGAAACAATGTTCCGGTTCTTTGAAGGATTATGAACAGAACATAAAAGAGAACTTGTTGCAAAGTCCGATATTGCATGCCGACGAAACGGGCATACGCCTTAACGGAAAAAACAGTTGGATGCATGTAATGAGCAACAGGACCATAAGTTTTTTCGCATATCACCCGAACAGGGGCAAACGGGCCATGGACGATATCGGGCTGTTGGAGCTCTATAAGGGCACCCTTGTCCATGACCGTTTCAGCAGTTACTTTTCCTACTCCTGCGAGCATAGTCTTTGCAATGCCCACATATTAAGGAACTTTGTCTATGCGGAAGAAGCCTTCGATGCCCCTTGGGCGAAAAAAACAAGGGCATTGCTTGTCAAGGCCAAAAGGGACAGGGAACGGAACCCGAACTTAAGGGCATCCTATTATTCCAGGATCTTCAAACGATATGTCAACATCATAAGACCTGTTATAAAAGGATATGACAAGAAATCCAAGAAGACCGATGAACAACGATTGGCCTTTGCCCTGGAAAAACACAAATATCTCTTTCTCAAATTCATAAAACAGCCAGAAGTCCCCTTTGACAACAACCAAGCGGAGAGAGATCTGAGAATGATCAAGGTAAAGCAGAAAGCCTGCCTGCCGGCAGGCAGGTGTCGGGCTGTTTCAGGTCACAGGACCATGCACGATACTTCGCGACCATTAGGGGATATATCTCTACGCTAAAGAAAAATAAACAGCCCGTACTCCATAATATCCAACAGGCTTTTCTTGAAAATCCCTATTTGCCAATACCTAACGGCTGAACTGTTACAAATCGCAGCAGATTCAAAAAAAGCTGTATTCCGATCTCAAAAAGCCATAAGTGATTGAATATCAGCAAAATTAAAATTTCGTTAAAGTTTTCGGACTAAAATTAAAATTTCAAAAAACGCCAGCTCAATGCTTTGGGAACAAGACTCTTATGGCATTTTATTAGCTAGAAAGGGCATACTGATTAGTTGCGAAAAAACATATATTACTTGCAGAATTGATAGTAATACTATTATATTTGCCAGTATTGATACTTTATAAGTGGAAAATCTACAAATACATATTGAAGTAAGTTCGGCCTTGTACTCTAAAAATCCAGATTCATCTGAATTAGGACAAAGTATCGTATCAAAAAGCATTGAGCTTATTAGTGAAATAGGCTTTGAGGCTTTCACATTTAGAAAGCTTGGAGTATTGATAAACTCTCCTGAAAGTTCAGTATATCGCTATTTTAAAAACAAACATACATTACTGGTGTACTTGACAGCTTGGTATTGGACTTGGACAGAGTATCGGCTTTTCATTGCAACTGCCAATATCGATTCCCCAAAAGAACGACTTACAAAATCAATTGAAATACTTACCAAACCCGTTTTAACCGATGATTCATTTTCCAATATAAACGAAGTATTGTTAAGCGAAATAATTTTCTCTGAATCAATAAAAACGTATCATACCAGATATGTAGATGAAGAGAATAAAAAAGGTTGTTTCAGGGCATACAAAAAAGTGGTTTGTAAAGTGAGTAACATAGTATTGGAGATCGATCCGGATTTTCAATTTCCGCATATGCTGGTTTCAACCATTATCGAAGGAGCGCATCAACAGCATTATTTTGCAGAGCATTTACCGTCTTTGACGGATACTAATAAAGAGAAAAATGCCATTCAGCAATTTTATACCGAAATGGTTCGGAATTTTTTAAACTAAAAAATAAATTTAAAGATAGAAACATGAGAACAAGCACTAAATTAAATCCGTTCAAAAATCTAAAACATGATATACCTGCAAGTATCGTAGTGTTTTTAGTGGCATTGCCATTATGTTTAGGTATTGCCCTGGCATCAGGGGCCCCGTTGTTTTCAGGATTGATAGCGGGTATAATCGGAGGCATACTGGTAGGGGTATTAAGTGGATCGCCACTTGGGGTAAGTGGGCCCGCTGCAGGTTTGGCGGTTATCGTGTTAAATGCAATTACAGACCTTGGGGGTTTTGAGGTTTTCTTGGTGGCTGTCGTCCTTGCCGGGATTCTTCAAATTATAATGGGGTTTGCCAAAGCAGGTATAATAGCCTACTTTTTCCCTTCTTCCGTTATTTACGGGATGTTGGCAGGAATTGGGGTCATTATTTTCTTAAAACAGATCCCCCATGCTTTTGGATACGATAAATCGCCTATCGGAGACCTTAGGTTCAACCAAGTTGATGAACACAATACTTTTAATGAGCTCGTACATATGTGGAACTCTATTAGCCCGGGGGTATTGTTGATAGCAGCGATCTCATTGCTTATCTTAATTCTTTGGGAAACACCTTTTTTCAAGAAATTAAAATTCACAAAACTCCTTCAAGGCCCTTTGGTGGCGGTTACATCAGGTATTGTTCTTACGATGGTCTTTGCCGCAATTCCCAGTTTGACCGTAAGCCAAGACCATATGGTAAGTGTTCCCATACCTGATAGTTTTGATGCGTTTTTAGGTAATTTTGCTCGACCCGATTTTAGTGCCCTAGCGAATACCAATGTATATATTACCGCCATTGTAATAGCAGTAGTGGCAAGCTTGGAAACACTTCTTTGTGTAGAGGCAACCGATAAGCAAGACCCTTACAAGCGTATAACACCAACAAATAGAGAGTTGAAGGCACAAGGTGTGGGAAATCTTATTTCAGGTTTGGTAGGAGGCCTCCCCTTGACCCAGGTAATAGTTAGAAGTTCTGCCAATATGCAGTCGGGGGGGAAAACAAAAGCATCGGCAATAATACACGGTGTTTTTCTATTGATAAGTGTTGTGGCAATTCCTAAGGTGCTGAATATGATTCCTCTTGGGGTATTGGCAGCGATTTTAATGGTAGTGGGCTATAAACTTGCTAAACCAGCTCTTTTTAAAAGAATGTACGCAGGGGGCATGGGGCAATTTATTCCTTTTATAGTTACTATTTTAGGAATTGTCTTTACAGATTTATTGACAGGAATCGCCTTAGGTATGGTAGTGGCCGTATTTATTATATTGAGAAATAACTTTAAAATCCCTTTTAAAATGCAAAGTGAGGAATTAGAAGGCAAGAGCAAGATCAATATTGTTCTTTCTGAAGATGTAACATTTTTGAACAAAGCTTCCATTCTAAAATCTTTAGATGAAATTCCCAATAATATGGATGTTGAAATAGATGCCACCAACACCAAATTCATTCATTTTGATGTCATTGAAATAATCGAAAATTTTGAAAAAAGTGCAGAATCCAGAAATATCAATGTCAAGATAATAAATTTATATAAAGACAAGCAAAAAGAACCGATACAGAGTTTCAAATTATCGAACGGAAAACAATGACCGGCTCAATAAAGGAAGTTTGGTTATAAAAACAAGACCTGCTAAGTTTCCACTTGTCCGCCATAGGAGGAAAACCTAGTTAGGCTCAGCAACCCTTTATCGATAAAGAAACGGCCTTAGGCCCACTATGACCCTGAAACTATTTTTGTCATGTACCAAGAAAATGGGTTTATTGTGAACAAGTAAAATAGACGGATTCAGATTATTTATCTTTTGGATAATTGGCGAAAAACAATTAGGAGGATTAATACAAAACCTAACAGGTTTTATAAACCTGTTGGGTTTAAATAAAAAAGGCAATAAGTGGATAAATTATTTGATTTCAAGTATTTCAAGGGTGATTTATTCGGGGGCATCACCGCAGGTGTTGTAGCATTGCCTCTAGCACTGGCCTTTGGTGTCAGTTCTGGACTAGGACCGAGTGCCGGGCTGTACGGTGCTATCTTTGTAAGTTTTTTTGCCTCACTTTTTGGAGGCACGAACACTCAAATATCTGGTCCGACGGCTCCTATGACAGCCGTGAGCATGGTTGTAATAGCAGGAATAGTAGCAACTTTTGATGGAGATGTCACAAAAGCATTGCCGGCCATTTTAACGGTTTTTTTATTAGCAGGGTTAATACAGATCGGCCTTGGGTTTATTGGTTTGGGGAAATACATAAAATACATACCCTACCCTGTTGTTTCTGGTTTTATGACCGCCATTGGGGTTATTATTTTAATAACCCAGATACTCCCCTCTGTTGGTTACTATCCAAAAGAAGACAAAGAGTTTGTATCACAATTTAAACCACAGGCCGAAGAAGTTATTTTAGACAATATATTAAAAGATGAAGTTGGGGAAAATGTTCTGAAACTCGAAAATTTTAGGAAAACCATAGAGAAAGGCGAAGATATTTCGCAAGAACAAATTTTAAAAGAATCCAAAGCCTTGGCGGGAAAAGCGTCTTCAGGGGTTTTGGGGTCTATAAAAGTCTTGCCAAAAGCATTACAGAATATAAATTGGCTAGAAGTATTACTTGCTTTGGGAACAATAGTTATTATTTACGGTTTTAAACGAATTACCACAAAAGTACCGAGCACTTTGGTCGCACTTTTGGTAATGTCCGGAGCTGCCATTGGGTTTGATTTAAACTACATACCTATTGAGGAAATCCCAAGTGGTCTGCCCATACCCGATCTAAGGATATTTACCGACTTTCGTTTTAACAGTATCTCCCCTTTTATTTTTACCGCACTAACACTGGCACTTTTAGGTGCAATAGATTCATTGTTGACTTCGGTGGTAGCGGATAATATGACTAAAACAAAGCACAAACCGAACAAAGAATTGATAGGCCAGGGAATAGGTAATACCATAGGTGCGATTTTTGGCGGTATTCCAGGTGCTGGAGCGACCATTAGAACCGTTGTGAATATTAATGCAGGAGGGAAAACAAGACTTTCCGGTATGATCGCCGGGGTTTTACTTCTAGTGGTCTTACTGGCTTTAGGGCCGATCGCTTCCCAGATTCCCGCAGCTGTTTTAGCAGGAATATTAATCACCGTTGGTATTGGTGTTATGGATTATAAAGGCCTTAAAGCAATTCCCTACATGCCAAAAACCGAAGTGTTCATACTGATCGTGGTATTGGTACTATCTTCTGTATGGAACTTGGTCTATGCCGTTGGAATCGGGCTAATATTGGCCTCAATAATGTTTATGAAAAAAATAGGGGATTCCACATCAAGACGATCTGATGTGAAATCACTAAGCGAAGAAAAAGCATGGTCTGACGAGCTTGATTTTCCAGAAGAACTAAAAGAAAAAGTATATATCAAACACATAAAAGGACCATTGTTTTTTGGTTCCACCAGTGATTTTCAACAAATAATCAAACAAATACCGGACACCGCTTCTACCGTAATAATAAGAATGGGGGTAATGCAGTACATTGACCAATCTGGCTTATATGCTTTAGAAGATGCAATATTTGATTTGGTGGGCCAAAACAAAACAGTTCTTTTGGTAGATGTTTTAAAACAGCCCAGATATTTATTGGAGCAAATAGACATCATACCAGACCTAGTGCCAAAAAACCAAATATTCGACACCTTTGATGAATGTACGGATTGGATAAAAAAGAATGTTAAAGATAAAGAACAACAGTAAATTTAATCAATAAAAAAAGAAGAAAATGAGAACAACAACACTTACAAAAGAAGTACAGGGCGCATTGGCCCCAACAGCTGTTTTAACTGATTTATTGGAAGGCAACAAACGGTTTACCAATGCCAAAAAAGAAGAGGTGGATTATTTGGCACAAGTAAAACAAACCGTTGGAGGGCAATTTCCAAAAGCGGTGATCTTGTCTTGTATAGATTCAAGGGTTCCCGTTGAAGTGGTTTTTGACCAAGGTATCGGCGATGTTTTTGTTGCCAGGGTCGCCGGCAATTTCGAAAATGTGGATATTTTAGGAAGTATGGAATATTCTTGTAAAGTTGCAGGAAGTAAATTGGTCCTGGTCTTGGGGCACGAAGCCTGTGGTGCTGTAAAAGCTGCTTGTGACGGTGTAGAGTTGGGGAATATAACAGCATTGCTTTCTAAAATAATGCCCGCAGTAAAATTATCAGCAGACCAAGTAGATGGGGAAGCAAACTCTTCAAACGATGAAATGGTCGCTAAAACAGTTGCCAATAACGTATTGCTCACCATAGACCGAATTCGTGAGAAAAGCCCGATTCTCAAAGAAATGGAAAGCAACGGAGAAATAAAGATTGTTGGGGGGGTATACCATCTATCAACCGGTAAAGTAGAAATGTTGTAAAACAGTATTTAGATTTCAAAAATTAGACCTGCAAGGTTTTAAAACCTTGCAGGTCTCAGTATTAGAAAATATGGTTTTTTTCAATTTTAGTAAATCCCTCAAACTATCCTTATTGTTCTTAGTACCCTTTGCCCTATTTTCCCAAGAAGATAATACGGGCAACTGGCTTATGTATTTTGGCATGAACAGGGTAAGTGATAAATTTAGTGTCCACACTGAAATACAATACCGGAACCATACTTTGACCCCCAATAATACCGAACAGTTGTTGCTAAGAACGGGCCTTAATTACCATTTTTCAGAAAAAGCCTTCGTAACCGCAGGGTATGCTTATATACCTTCTTACGTGTATGACTCTGAACAAAGTGCACCTGAAACCGAGGAACATAGAATATGGCAACAGTTTATTTTAACAAATAAAATCGGCAGGGTGAAATTTGAACATAGATATAGAATAGAACAACGATGGGTAGACCAAGATTATAAAAACCGTTTTCGTTATCGTCTAATGCTGTTCATACCACTCAACAAACCCAAAATTGAAAAAGGCAGTTTGTTTATAGGATTGTACGATGAGGTTTTTGTAAACACAAAAAAGACTTTTTTCGACAGAAACAGACTGTACGGAGCATTGGGATATCAGTTTAGCAAAAGTACCGGTGTGCAATTGGGCATGATGCACCAACAAGTCAATGATTTTGGCAAATGGTATCTGCAATTTGCAGTTGTTTTCAATACAGATCTGAGAAAACAAGAACCACAAGAGTAAACCACCCTCGGGGTGGTCATTGCTTCCCAGAAGAGCTTAAGACGAGTTCGAAGACTATTTTGACCCTTACTGCCATAAATTCTTTAAATTTGCCGAACTAGTTGACCGTTATGACTGATAAGATAAAGGAACATATTGCAGAAGTGGAACAATTCATTTCCGATGACCTGAAGGCCATAGAAGAATTCCGGATTAAATATTTGGGCAAAAAGGGGTTGATGGGAACATTTTCGGCTGAATTGAGAAACATCCCCAATAATCAAAAAAAAGAATTCGGGCAGGCCATCAATCGGTTAAAAACCTCGGCCATTGAAAAAGTAAATTCCCTTAAAGCATCTTTAGAGCAAACAGTGGATGAAAATGGTGTTTATGGTGACCTGACACGCTCAGGCGAGCCTATTGAGCTTGGGGCAAGGCATCCTATATCAATAGTGAGGAACCAGATTATCGAAATATTCTCGAGAATCGGTTTCAATGTATCCGAAGGACCTGAAATTGAAGACGATTGGCATAATTTCACGGCCTTGAACCTTCCTGAACACCATCCTGCCCGTGACATGCAGGATACCTTTTTTATACAAACCAGTCCTGATATTCTCTTGCGCACACACACCTCATCCGTTCAGGTACGGTATATGGAGAACAACAAGCCACCCATACGGACCATTTCTCCGGGCAGGGTCTATAGAAACGAGGCAATTTCAGCCAGATCACATTGTTTCTTTCACCAAGTTGAGGGCCTATACATTGATAAAGATGTTTCTTTTGCAGATTTAAAACAAACGCTTCAGTTTTTTACAACTGAACTTTTCGGTAAATCGAAGATACGGCTGCGCCCTTCCTATTTTCCGTTCACAGAGCCCAGTGCCGAGGTTGACGTATATTGGGGATTGGAGACCGAAACCGATTATAAAATGACCAAGGGCACAGGTTGGTTAGAAATCATGGGTTGTGGCATGGTGGATCCAAACGTACTGACCAATTGCGGTATTGACCCTGAAGAGTACTCGGGCTTTGCCTTTGGTATGGGCATAGATCGTATTGCGCTATTACTGCACCAAATTACAGATATTCGTTTGTTAAGCGAGAATGATGTTCGGTTCTTGAAACAGTTTAGGGGAGCTCTTTAATTAAAAAGTGGTCTTTGTGTTTTTTAACTTTTCCATTTTTTATATGGATTATTGCTCAATTGCGAATTATAGTATTTGACGTCTCCAGTAACTTCTTTGCCCAACCAATCAGGTTTTTCAAATTTTTCGTCTTCGCTGTTCAGTTCCACTTCGGCAACCACCAACCCTTGATTGCCGCCATGAAATTCATCAACCTCAAAAACATGTTTGCCCATACTGATTTTATAACGGGTTTTTTCAATAACCCCTTTCTCACAAATTTTCAATAAGGCCTCGGCATCATGAAATTCGATTTCTTGTTCCCATTCAAAACGTGATATACCCGATGGGCCCGACTTTCCCTTTACGGTCAAATAAGCTATGTTATCACTGGTACGCACACGCACCGTACGTTTTTTATGGGTGTTGAGAAACCCTTGTCGTATTTGCCGTTTTGAAATGGCCTCTTTCATATAGGCTTGTGTACTGACCAAAAATTTACGTTCGATTTCAATCACTTTGTGTTGTTTAGTTCTATAAATTTACGGCATGCAATCGGATTTTCCCTTACGAAAAATCATTCATATCGATATGGATGCCTTTTACGCCTCGGTCGAGCAATTGGATAATACCGAGCTTCGAGGAAAACCTATTGCCGTTGGCAGCAGTTCAAAAAGGGGTGTGGTCGCGGCAGCGAGTTATGAGGCCCGAAAATTTGGTATATATAGTGCAATGAGCAGCGTTCTGGCACAACGAAACTGTCCTGAGCTCATATTCGTTAATGCCCGGTTCGATCGGTATAAGGAAATTTCAAAAAGCATTCGAAAAATATTCCATGATTATACCGATCTGGTAGAGCCACTTTCTTTAGATGAGGCCTATTTAGATGTCACCATTAATAAAAAAGGAAACCCATCAGCCACATTGATCGCCCAAGAAATACGACAACGTATTTTCAACGAGTTAAAGTTAACGGCCTCAGCTGGAATATCAATCAACAAGTTCATCGCCAAGGTGGCCAGCGATTACAACAAGCCAAACGGGCAAAAAACAGTAAACCCTGAAGAGGTCATCAAATTTCTTGAAGATTTGGAAATACGAAAATTCTATGGTGTTGGCAAAGTGACCGCTGAGAAAATGTACAGGCTGGGCATCTTCACTGGCAAAGATCTAAAAATGAAACCTCTTGATTTTTTAGAGACCAATTTTGGAAAAAGCGGTAGCTACTATTACCATGTAGTTCGTGGCATTCATAAAAGTGAAGTAAAGCCGCAGCGAATTGCTAAATCAGTAGGGGCCGAACGTACTTTCACTAAAAACCTGAGCAGCGAGATCTTTATGTTGGAACGATTGGAACTTATTGCAGAAGAGTTGGAAAAACGGCTCAAAAAATCAAAATTGGCCGGAAAAACCATTACGCTTAAAATCAAGTACAGTGACTTTACATTACAGACCCGTAGTAAGACACTACCCTATTTCGTAGCAGATAAAAACCTGATACTTGAAACTACAAAAGACCTATTATACCAAGATCACCTTCAAAATTCAGTTAGATTGTTAGGTATTTCACTGTCTAATTTAAATACTGAAAAAAAGAAAACCGAATCTAACAAAGATTCGGTTTTGGTACAATTGGAATTTGATTTTTAACTTACACGCTTTATGAGATAGTGCTTGTAATTCTATACTCCTGCCAAATAGAAATTCGGGAGAATCAAGGCGGGGATTTTTTTCCGTACCAAGGCAGGGCGGAGCGTTAAGAAAATGTCTTGCAGACATTTTTAGCACGATAAAGCGAGAGCTTTGGGCGAGACGGAGCGTGGATACCAGCTGGCGCATTGGCAAGGCATAGCCGTAGCTACGGCGATAAATTTTAACGTAGGTATGGGGAAAAAGACCAAGCCTGCCTGCAGGTTGAAATTTCGGGTTTCTATTTGGCAGGAGTATATTTTGTCAATCCTTTTATTTACACATAAGACAGAATACGACAATTCATTGTAAAGGGTATTCGTAAATTTATAAATGCCCATAGTTATATCATAAGATCTACTTTTCTAAAATTATTGGCCATTGTCAATTTTAATCTCTTAGGGTTTAATTCCCCGTATTCTATGATTAAAACAAGCTTACTATCATAAATTCCCCAAAAAACATCAAGCTGCATATTTCATAAAATCTACGTACGGCGTTCCTCTTTGGGCAACTGCGAAAATTCTGGACAATATTTTGTTCCTGATGATATTAATGGTACTCCTTTTGTTTTTGCCCTCGGCTATTCTTCTGTCGTAATACCGCTTCATTTCGGGGCTGTGCCTTATGGCTACTTTTGCGCATAGATCCAACAAGCTCTTTATTTTTTTGTTCGACAGATGGCTGACCTTGGCCCTTCCCCTTATGCTTGTCCCGGAGGAGTTTGGAAAGGGTGCGATACCGCAATAGGAAGCGAATTTGCGTGCGTTCTTGAACTTTGTGAACCCGTTGGCATGTACGATAATGAACATGGCCGTTTGTGGGCCAACTCCTTTGATACTGGTCGCCAAACTGTAAAGTTGTCCCAGTCGCTGGTTTTTCCCTATGATGTCGGCCATTTCTTTTTCTACGCTTTTTATCTGTTTTGAAAGGTAGGCCATTACTTTTTCCTGTGTTTCGAACAGGGTCTTGTTCTCGCTTTTCGAAAGGACCCTGTTCTGTTCTTTCAGGGATACCTTGTGTGCCACATTTTGTTTGACCAGACGTTCCCTTAGGGATAGAAGGCGTTTAAGTACGGTTATATCCTTTTCTGGCAGCTTGCTCGGGTGTACCTCGTCCCTTAACCTGTATCCGTAAAGGGCTATCCTGGCGGCATCCACCCTATCGTTCTTACCTCTGGCTATGCCCAGGGATCTTTTTATTTCCATCCCGGGAACCATGGCGAAGGGTATGTTGCGCTCCGCCAGGAATACCGATAGTGCATGGGAATAGAGACCCGTATGTTCAAAGATGAACAGGATATTATCTTTTGGGAACGTACTGTTTTTGTATGCCCATTGCTCCAATTTTTTGAATCCTTTGTACGAATTCTCGAAAACGTTGGCCATTTGATTGCTGTGGATACGTACATCGAATGTTAATTTACTGATGTCGATACCGATGGTGTCTTTGATTTCCAAAATTTTGTTACGTTTTAAATGGTTACTTTGACTAACACCTTTATTAGGTATGATCTGAAATTCTACCTGCCCGTCCGGCAGGCGGGTTTGGTCCTTGTAACCGGGTTATAAAAGAACGGGGACTGATACGGGGAATAGAACCAAAGTTCTAGAGGCTTGCCAAGTTCACCCCGTTCTTTTTCTTAAAACTAAAGTTATGAACATTTTTATGGGTTACGAGTCTCCCCCGGCCCCCCTCTTTTCATCATCATCACAATAGGTTATTTTTATAAAACAAATCTAAAGGAGGCTTGCCTCGCATTAAGAGGAAAGTTTGAAAACCTTAGGTTTTCATTGAAAAAACTTTCTTCCACTAAATACCCCGTATTCTTGCATCGAGGCAGTTTATTTCCCCGAGGTCATCTTGAGTTAGCGATTTTCTTGAATTTTTTGATAGCAATAACGATGAAGGCAAGGAAATTGAATCCTTTCCAGCTCGATACGGTGGTATCGAACCTGTTGAGCAGGGCCCGGAAGCTGTCCATCCATGCGAAGGTCCTTTCTACCGAGTACCTTTCTCCATAAAGCTTTTCGTCGAAGGGTTCGTCCCTGTCCACATCCCCTTTCCTTTTTTTATACGGTACGTTGGGAATCACGCCCCTTTTTGCACAGGCCGACCTGAAGCCTTCCGAGTCGAAGCCCGCATCCCCATTGACGAACAGCCCGTCGGTGGGTATCTCCGCTTTTTCCAGGGTTGCGAACACCTCTTCGGCGTGCACCTCTATTTCGTAGAGATCGTTGTGGTTGCCGGACACAGGTTCGGACATGGCCAACGGCAGGCCCTGCCTGTCGGTGAGATAGAGCGCATTGGTGGTCCTGCGCTTCTTCCTGCCCTGGTACTCCACCTGTTCGCCTCCTCTTATGGCCGTGGTATGGCTCCCGTCAAGATCCCCGCTCGAAAGGTCGATGTTCGCCTTGTTCCTTGAGAGAAACCGCACCCAACAATCCTTCCATGCCCCGTTCTTGCACCATTTCCGGTAATGGCCGAAGACCGT
Source organism: Bacteroidota bacterium (assembly GCA_024278565.1). Taxonomy (GTDB): domain Bacteria; phylum Bacteroidota; class Bacteroidia; order Flavobacteriales; family Flavobacteriaceae; genus Maribacter_C. The sequence continues at coordinate 1,085 of JAJRSY010000055.1, read as the reverse complement.
CTTGTAGTGCAGGGGCTCCCCTGTGAAAAGTTCCGAGACCGGCAGCATATGCCATTGCACCCCGCTTTTGAGCTTGTAGAGCACAGCGTTGATGATCTCCGCAATGGGCACCCTAGGACTGGGGCCGTGCACGGGTATCGATAGATAGGGCACTATTTCGGTCATTATACTATATTTGTCCAGTACTTTGTACATGGGCTATGGAATTTATGTTCAGCGACACAAATATCCGTAGCCCTTCCTTTCGATCCAAATTTAACTCAAGACGAGTTCATTAAGTTTAATTAATTTTTCGATAGATTTCGGAAGTGTTTTAAGGTTGTTTCCCTTTATATTAAGTTTGCGAAGATTCTTAAGATTTCCGACTGTTTCAGGTAAATCGCTCAATTGTTTATATGATAAATCTAGAATGAGAACTTCACTCCAATTTGTTAATGCACTATCTAAAGACTTGTAAGTTCCTTTGTTTTCAGTTAACGTTTGTGCTGTTAAATTTACAATTGAAAAAAAACAAAAATAAAGGTAAAGTATTTTCATCCTATCTAGGTTTTTAATGTTTGCCAACGTCTAAGCTATAGTTAGTTGCGTTGTGAAATCCGTAGGATTTCCCGTCACGCACCGAAGTTAGTAAAAATGCGCTGGATTTTCCACCGGAAAATCCCCAGCAATTAATTATAGGTATTGTTGGCAGTAGTAGCGAAACATGTGAGTAAGCACAGGCTCTTTACGCAGCTTACATAACGATTGCGCAACGATTCGAGCTCGATTGCGTTTCGATTCCGCAGATCGGAACGTTCTGAAACCCGTTCGAGTGAAATCCATTTGCGCAAACTTGCTCAAAAGTCCATTCCGCGCAATAATTAGAATTGAGTGAAGTCCATTTGCGAAATATTGCTCAGAAATCAATTTATTTTTTGCTTTTATTCAGCTCGAATATATTTTTCGAGCTATTGCTGCCAACGATTTGTGTAAGATTTCGTTGCGTTTTTAAGCAACTAATTTAGTAAGATTTCTCGGAACTGTCTCGAAATCCGCAGGATTTTATAAACACAGACTAAACAAGCAATGAATTTTACACCTTGTTG
>JAJRSY010000054.1 GCA_024278565.1 Bacteroidota bacterium | reverse complement strand
GCGTAATCACCATTTCACATTGGATGTTTTCAGGAAAAAAAGACCGTTTTTTGGGCATTTTTCCCAGACCGGGGGTCTCTGATAACGATATAGCCGAAGCCACAAAATTTGGCACGCCCATTAAAGAAGCAGTACTGAACAACGATTTTTCAAACCTGCAGGACAACTTACTGGAGCGTGATGCCGTAAAAATCAATCCTTTTTTGGTGATGACAGATCAAAGGGGCAACATCTTGTTCTCAAAATGGGCCAATTTGATCATAAAAAAAGGAAAAAAGGAAAATCCAAAACGTCTCAAATGGATCCGATTGTTCAAATATTATTTGTTATTTGCAATATGGGTCATAGCTCCAATCGTTTTTATTGTATTTTTGCTAACTTATTTGCTCACATACAAGAGGAGGAAGAATGATAAAAAGTACTATTCCTCGGTTTATTTAAAGGAGGGTTGATGAAGGACGTTTACATAACGAGAATATCAAAGTTTATGCCCAATGCGCCTGTTGGCAATGATGGTATGGAGGATAAATTGGGTATTATCAACGGAAAGGCGTCAAAGGCCAGACGTGTTGTTTTGCGCAATAACAAGATAAAAAACAGGTACTACGCAATTGACCATAATGGTAAGGTAACACACAATAATGCCCAGCTTACCGCTGAGGCCATTGAAAAGCTATGCGATGCCGATTTCTCCAAAAAAGACATAGAGCTATTGTCTTGTGGTACTACGAGCCCAGATCAAATACTGCCCTCACATGCATCAATGGTACATGGTTTTTTAAAGAACGGCAACCTAGAGATCAACTCGCCATCAGGGGCATGTTGTTCTGGTATGAACGCCATGAAATATGGGTTTCTCGCAGTAAAATCAGGGCAGGTATCCAATGCTGCCTGCTCTGGTTCTGAACGAGCATCTTCTTGGATGAAAGCCTATATTTTTGAAAATGAGGTAGCACATTTAAAGGAGCTTGAGGAAAATCCGATTCTGGCGTTCAACAAAGAATTTTTGAGATGGATGCTCTCTGACGGCGCCGGAGCCGTTTTGTTGGAAAACGAACCCAAGGGCAAAACACCCTTGAAGATAGAATGGATGGAAGGCTACTCGTATGCCCATGAACTAGAGACCTGTATGTACGCTGGCGGCGAAAAACTGGAAGACGGAAACCTAAAACCTTGGAGTGAATTTCCTGCAGAGGAATGGGGCAAGAGATCTTTGTTCGCCATGAAACAAGATACCCGTATGCTTGGTGAGAACATATTGGTAAAGGGCGTCGATAGTTTAAGGCATGCCTATAAAAAACACAATATAGGTCCTGATGACGTGGATTATTATCTAGCGCATATCTCTTCCTATTATTTCAAACAAGGCCTTTACGATGAAATGAAAAAACAAGGGGTGGAAATGTCTTGGGAAAAATGGTTTCTGAATTTAGAGGATATTGGCAACGTAGGTTCCGCATCAATTTATGTGATGTTGGAGGAACTAGTCGCTTCCGGTACACTAAAAAAGGGAGATCGAATCTTGCTACATGTACCTGAAAGTGCCCGATTCTCTTATGCGTATGCCTACCTAACAGTCTCTTAGATGAACTTGTTGGAAAACCACATCATTGATCCAGGTTTCGTCAACAACCTCATTCCACAAAAAAAACCGTTTGTAATGGTCGACAAATTGTTTTATTTTTCAGAAGATAAAATAGTTTCGGGCCTAACGATTACCAACGACAGCCTTTTTTCAAAAAATTCTGTTTTCGAGGCTGCGGGCCTTATCGAAAATATGGCACAGACCATCGCATTGCATACAGGCTACAGCTACTATCTTAAAAAAGAAACAGCACCAGCAGGCTATATTGGTGCGATCAAAAAAATAGAAATTGCCAAACTACCGGGCATAGGTGAAGAACTCGTGACTACGGTGGTGATTTTACATGATATTATGGGGGTAACTATGGTAAGTGCCAGTATTGAGAGCAAAAATACCGTTATTGCCACCGGAGAAATGAAAACCGTTTTAGCAAATTAATTGAAAGGGGAACGTACCAATATCGATATCAAAAAATTTCTTCCGCATAGGGCGCCTATGCTTATGGTAAACAACACCCTGTACTGTGACACCGACTTGGCAATATCAGAATTTACGATTTCCCAAGACTGTATTTTTCTTATAAATGGCAAGTTGTCCGAAACCGGACTCATAGAACACACCGCCCAAGCCTGCTCTGCAGTTGTAGGGCAAAGCTACTTTGATTTTGATGACCTAGAGGGCAAAGGAAACAAATTGGTGGGCTATATCAGTACCATTAAAAAGGTGCGGATATTCCAACTTCCCAAAATCAACGAAGTACTCATTACCAAGGCCAAGCTTGTTTCTCGATACGATACAGGTCAAATGAGCATTTGCACCATATCGGGCTCCACTTTTAGAAATGATGAATTAGTCGTAGATTGTACCTTGAATTTTTTAATCCATGAAGTTTAAGTGAAGCAAAAGGAAGTGCCCCAGGACAAAAGCAATCTGGAGTCGTTAAATTTTAGGGAGCTGTGCTATGCCGTTGACGAAAATGGAGAATATACCACAGAAAACTCTACAGGATGGGATCCGAAGACCATTGCCCTTGACAATGCCATCAAAGATATTGAAGAACGCACAGCCTTGGCGAAACAGAAGGTTCTCAACGATGAAACCAGCCCCGTCGAATACTATATGGAGCTTCACAAAATGGACCTAGGTATTCTTGCAAGTTATGTCGGACTATGGCAATGGCGTGTAAAACGTCATTTCAAACCTGCTGTCTTTAATAAATTAAACAATTCAACTTTACAAAAATATGCCGATGTGTTCGATATTTCGATTGATGAACTCAAGCATATAGAAAATAGACCATGCAAATAGATTTTTCGCACAAACAATCTGCCCATTGTGAAAACGGTGTGGTATCGAACCTTATGCGGCACAGAGGTTTTGAGGTTAGCGAGCCCATGGTTTTCGGTATTGGTTCTGGCCTACTCTTTAGCTACCTGCCCTTTCTGAAGGTCAACCATGCCCCTGTTTTTACTTATCGGGTCATGCCAGGTATCATTTTTAACCGCTTTGCCAAAAGGGTGGGGGTGAAAATAAAACGTGAAAAATTTAAAGACCCAAAAGTCGCCAAGATGCGGCTTGATGAAAATTTGGCTAAAAACAATCCGGTCGGGTTACAGGTTGGTGTGTACCACCTGCCGTATTTTCCCGAAGAATACCGTTTTCATTTCAATGCCCACAATATGGTGGTTTATGGCCAAGAAAACGGCACCTACCTTATCAGCGACCCCGTTATGGAGACCGTTACCACAATTTCTGATACTGATTTGGAAAAAGTACGTTTTGCAAAAGGTGCCTTTGCACCAAAAGGGCATATGTACTACCCTATTTCATTTCCTGAAAAATTGAATCTCGAAAAAGCCATTGTCAAAGGCATTAAGCAAACCTGCAAAGATATGACCGCGCCCATACCCTTAGTAGGGGTAAAGGCAATTTATTGGGTGGCCAAAAACATCAGAAAATGGCCCAAAAAGCTCGGAACCAAAAAAGCCAACCACTATCTAGGGCAGATTGTACGTATGCAGGAAGAAATTGGTACCGGCGGTGGTGGGTTCCGCTATATCTATGCCGCTTTTTTACAGGAAGCAGCAAAAATATTGAACAATGAAAAATTGAAAGAACTGTCAAAAGAAATGACCGAAATCGGCGATCAATGGCGTGATTTTGCCTTAGAGGCTTCCCGTATTTATAAAAACAGAAGCGCCCAGACCGATGCATACAACAAAGTGGCAGATCAATTGGAAGCCATTTCTCAAAGAGAGGCTGTTTTTTTTAAAAAACTGAAGAAGGCGATATAAAAACCCCCTTAAAAATAAGAAGGCGCTCATTTTATAGATGAACAAAGCACAATTGATGAATTACAATCCCAATATACACCACAGACGTAGCATACGGCTTAAAGGATACGATTATGCACAAGCAGGAATCTATTTTTTAACATTATGCGCACAAAACCAAACGCATTTATTTGGCAAAATACGCAATGGCAAAATGGAATTGAACACTTTTGGGGAAATAGCCCAGGAAGAATGGATAAAAACGATTGAAATAAGAAAAAACATAGCCTTGGCAGAATTCATCATAATGCCAAACCATATTCACGGCATCATTGAAATCAAATACTCAAAAGGGAATACCGAAAACATAGGCAAATTCAAATCGCCTACCCAAACCATAGGGGCAATAATAAGAGGCTATAAAGGAGCAACGACAAAAAGGATTAAAATATTAATAGGGGAATCCCTCAATAGTACGGGCGGATTGCAATCCGCCCCAACGCAATCCGCCCCAACGCAATCCGCCCCAACGGAATTAACTCGAATCATCTCTCGGATAGACTTATCTAAATCTATCTGGCAAAGAGATTATTACGAACATATTATACGAGACGAAAAGGCATATCGAAACATATCCAATTACATTATCAATAATCCTAAAAAATGGGAAGTGGATAAATTTCACAAAAGCAAAAAATCAGATTAAGAGACTGCCCCAGCGGAATTAATTCGAAGGAAAATTCAAATGATCCAAATAAACAAACTATCAAAAAAATACAAAGATGCCGACTTTCATGCGGTATCCGATTTGGACCTGTCCATTGACGAAAACGAAATTTTCGGATTGTTGGGGCCGAACGGCGCAGGAAAAACGACTCTGATCTCAATGTTGGGCTCTTTGATAAAACCCAGTTCAGGTTCGTTTTCGATAAACGGACTCACCTACAAAGAGAACAAAAACGATCTAAAACAGATTATAGGTATCGTACCCCAGGAATATGCCCTCTACCCCTCTTTAACGGCTTTTGAAAACCTTTCTTATTTTGGCGGTATGTACGGTCTGAAAGGAAACACCTTAAAACAAAGTATTGGTTCGCATCTCGAAATTCTTGGTCTATCGAAATTTACCCATAAAAAAATAGATTCTTTTTCAGGAGGAATGAAAAGGCGGATCAATCTTATCGCCAGTATTCTGCATCGCCCTAAAGTACTTTTTTTAGATGAGCCCACCGTGGGGGTTGATGTACAGTCTAAAAACGTGATTATTGATCATCTTAAACAGTTGAACGCCGATGGCACTACCATCATCTACACCTCACACCATTTGAACGAGGCAGAACATTTTTGTACCCGTATTGCTATTATAGATCACGGGCAGCTTATTTGTCAAGGCCAGCCCAAGAAGCTCATCGAACAACATGAAAACGCCCATAACCTTGAAGATGTGTTCTTGGCGAAAACCGGAAAAGCACTGAGAGACCATGCATAAACTCTGGGCATCGACATACAAAGAGTTTCTTTTGATCACTAGGGATATTGGTGGCTTGGCCATACTGTTCATCATGCCCATACTTTTGGTCATCGTCATTACCTTGGTGCAGGACAGTACCTTTAAAACCATCAACGATACAAAAATACCCGTTTTGGTAGTTGACAATGACAAAGGCAACGTATCGCACGAAATTCTTGAAAATTTAAACGCCTCAAATTCGCTTGAGATCGTGCTGAAAGCATCTGAAAAAGAAGTCGTTGAACTGGTTTTATCAGGAAAATACCAATTGGCTATAGTAATTCCTAAAAACCTTTCTGATAATCTTGAAAAGAAAGTAGCTGAAAATGTCGACGGTATTCTAGCCAAATTCGGATTGGAAGAAGAGAACACCGAAACTACCAAAATCGACATTCCAAACAAGGAAATCAAACTTTATTTTGACCCGGCAACGCAACGATCTTTCAAGAATTCGGTGAAAAGCGGCATCGATAGAATGATATCTAAAATAGAGACACAAACCATTTACAAAGCCTTTCAAGAACAACTGACCGACGATGGATCAGAAGCTGTTTTTGAAACGGAGTCTTTTATTTCCTTTAAAGAAATCATTCCCAACAAAGACAATCAAGAAGTAATTCCGAACTCAACACAGCACAACATTCCGGCATGGACCCTTTTTGCCATTTTTTTTATTGTTCTTCCGCTCTCCATCAATATGGTAAAGGAAAAAACCCAGGGCACCTTTGTACGGCTTCGCACACATCCGGTATCCTATGCCACGGTTCTCGGTGGTAAAACAATCGTATACGTCGCTGTTTGCTTGGTTCAGTTCGCCATTATGCTAGTACTTGGTGTTTATCTGTTTCCGACAATGGGTCTTCCTGAATTGGATGTTTCCGGAAAACTCCCACTCCTATTTGTGGTGGCCGTTTTTGCAGGTTTGGCAGCGGTTGGTTTAGGCTTGCTGTTGGGTACGGTAGCAAAAACACAAGAACAATCGGCACCTTTCGGTGCCACCTTGGTAGTGATCCTTGCCGCTCTGGGCGGGGTTTGGGTGCCTGTATTTGTAATGCCGGGGTTTATGCAGCTACTTTCAAATTTATCTCCCATGAACTGGGGGCTGAACGCTTTCTATGATGTATTTTTACGCAATGCCAACTTTTCGGAAATAATTCCTGAAATTGGCCTGTTGTTTTTATTTTTTGTGGTGACCACCTTAATTTCGATTATTTACAATGAGCGAAAAAATGCAGTCTAGTACCAAGAAAGAAATCAGTTTCATCAGTGAGATCAGGGTAAGGTTTGTAGAAACGGATCCCTTGGGCATTGTCTGGCACGGCAACTACATTCAATATTTCGAAGATGGTAGGGAAGCTTTTGGGCGGCACCATGGCATATCTTATTTAGATCAAAAAAAACATAATTTCTCCACCCCCATTGTAAAATCGATGAGCGAGCATAAGTTGCCGCTCCGTTATGGCGATATTGCCACCGTTGAAACGATATATGTAGATTCGCCCGCCGCCAAAATGATGTTCAAGTACCGAATATTCAATCCTGAAGGTGATTTGGTGTGTACCGGTGAGACCATTCAGGTATTTGTAGAACTAGATGGGGAACTCTCACTGGCCATTCCCAAATTTTTTATGGACTGGAAGAAAAAAGTAGGCCTGTTGAATGAGTAAAGTCTATCTGTCATATAACACTATTGTTTCTTCGTTCGGTTTTGATAGCGGTACTGCCATTCAAAATGTAAAGAACGGGGTTTCAGGACTACAATTGATATCCAACGAACGTATATTGCCCGAACCGTTTTATGCTTCCGTCATTGATAGGGAAAAATTACAAGTTGAATTCAAGAACTTAAATTCCAACGAAAACTACACCGATTTAGAACAAATGCTGTTGATTTCCTTGGGAAAAACAATAAAAAAATCGCAGCTAAAAATTACCGATAGGGTCGGGCTGATCATCTCGACCACCAAAGGCAACATCGATGTTCTGGAAGCAGATAGTCCCTTTCAACAAAAACGGGCTTACCTTAGTGAGTTGGCAAAGGTCATAAAGAATTTTTTTGGTTTCGTTACCGAACCGCTCGTATTATCGAATGCCTGCATATCTGGTATTCTAGCCGTGGCAGTGGCCAAAAGGCTTATTGACCAAGGGCGTTTTGACCATGTTTTTGTGGTAGGTGGTGATTTGGTCACCCAGTTTATTCTCTCAGGGTTCAACTCATTTCAGGCATTGAGCAACGAACCTTGTAGGCCTTATTGCAAAACACGTTCGGGCATCAATATTGGCGAAGTTGCGGCAAGTGCCCTAGTTACAAAAGACAGCACCGACTTGGCAGACGAGGCGGTAGAAATTTGTGGGGAAGCCTCTTGCAACGATGCAAACCATATTTCTGGGCCATCACGTACTGGTGAGGGGTTGTTCAGAAGTGTGCAATCGGCAATAAAGCAAGCGAATCTAAAAAACATAGACTATATTTCAGCGCATGGTACCGCCACCACGTTCAATGATGAAATGGAAGCCATTGCCTTTAATAGATTAGGGTTGCAGAATGTACCCTTGAACAGTCTAAAGGGTTATTTCGGTCACACCTTAGGCGCATCGGGTCTATTAGAAGCCATAGTGGGCATGCACTCCCTGCACCAAAATACCCTATTCGCCACTAAAGGTTTTAAAGAACTGGGGGTTTCACAACCCATCAATATCATTAAAGAAACTAAATCAAATAAAATAGCGACTTTTTTAAAGACCGCCTCTGGTTTCGGAGGCTGTAACGCTGCCGTTATTTTTCAAAAACCATACTCTTAATCATATACTCATAACACCCTAAATAATGCCAGAAAAAAAAATACGTGCCATCGATGCCCTACAAGAAGCACAAAAAATCGCTTTCGCCCCCTTTGTATTTCAAGCAACAGTCTCACTGAGAAAGTTGGGTATTTTCGACTATGTTTTTAATAATAGTTCTGATGGCGGTGTGACTATTGAAGAAATCTCAAAAGGGGTATCGATCAGTGAATATGGCTTGGGCGTTTTGCTTGAAATTGCCGAAAGCTCTGATATCGTATATAAAAACAAAGACAATCAATATGTATTGACAAAAATCGGTTATTTTCTCAACTTCAACAATACTACTGGGGTC